>JAMOQM010000055.1 GCA_027064005.1 Candidatus Cloacimonadota bacterium
TCGGTTCAGGTGGATATTTCTCTTTCTTTTTCATAAATTTAACAATTAAAACATAAAATATCAAATGATATAGAATGATAAAAATCGAGGTAAAGAAAATTATTAACATTTATTGACCTCTCAACATTTCATAAAGTTCATACAATTTCTTTTCTTCTTTTTCCCAATTATATTCCGACAAAACTTTCTCCCTGCCGTTTCGTCCCATTTGCTTGGCAATTTCAGGATTTTTATATAAATAATTCATCGCTTTTATAATTTCTTCCGGTTTATTTTGATTAACAAAAATTGCACAATTTGTCTCTTTCAATATTTCTTTCCATAGAGAAAAATCGGAAACAATAATTGGAATGCCGGCTAACATATATTCGAACATTTTATTTGGGAAAGTATTGATATTATTAGGTGTATTTTTCATAAGAAGTAATCCGGCAAAAGAATTCTTCATAATATCGTAAATTTTTCTTCTGTTTTGGAACCCATAATAAGTTACATTTTCCCAAGATTTCATTTTTTTTACTTCGTTTTCCAATTTCTGAGAGACAAAACTTCCTGCTAATTTAAGTTCAAAAGATTCATCTAAAGAAAGAGCATCTATCATTAATTTAATTCCCCTATTCTCTGTAATTGCTCCTATATAGCAAACTGATTTTGAATTTGAAATTTGCTCGGAATCTGACAAATATTCTTTGAGAATCGGAAAATTATTTATATCTCTCACATTTTTATTATAGGGCAAAACTTCTTCTTTTATCAAAGGAGTGGCGGTAATAATCAAATCGAATTTATTTAATAAATTGTTTTCTATAAAAGAATATGCAAAAGCGATTATCTTCGTCACAAAAGCGGGAATATGGTACGGTTTACTGTAAAAATGCTTTTTTATATGCTCATGAACATCAAAGATGATTTTCTTTTTAAAGAAAAATTTTAGAGCCAAAGCACAAAAAATTAATTCCGGATCATGAATATGATAAATTTCAGCATTAATTTCTTTTGCTTTAAAAAACATCAAAATCGGAGCGAATAAAATTCTTAATAAACGTGATTTAAATCTCGGGAAAGTGTGAACTTTTACATTATTCACGACTTTTGGCACATCATTAACTGCAATTAAATGTGTTTCATATTTTTTTGCCAACGAAGAACATTCTTTATAAAGAACTCTCGTATCCTGATGAAAATGTACACTGCTTAAATGGCATATTTTAGTCATTTTTTATACTTCCTATCACATAGATTTTAATTTCAAAAGGCTTTAAAAAAAAGCTTTTTTGATAAATATTTTTTTCTGTCTTTTTAGATTTCCAATCTGTCAAATCCATTTTTTCGCCATCGATATTTTTCAAAGTAATTTCCTGAATTCTTGATGATGGATTGGAAATAATAACATATTTTTTTTTATCATATATATAGCAACAATAATCTATTGTATCTTGAAAAAGATTATCACGAATTTCAACAGCTTGCGGATTATATTTCCCATAAAGGACACTTTTTTCCAGTTTAGTATTTTTAAATTCATGAATTATTTTTTTTATATTTCCATAAGATTCTTCATTAGATGCATAATCGGCGAAAATATTTATCGCTTTGGCTCCACAAATTATTGCCGTGTAAAATTCATAACGAAATTCTTTATAAGTTGGAAATCTGGAAAGAACAGTATAATTTTTTCTGTTCAAATGATAATCGGCAAGCGTAACCCCTTCATAAATTTTATGAATATGATTTTCGTTATAATTAAGAACGAGTTTTTTCAGCCTAATAAGTTGTAGGTAATATTTCTCAAAATTATGAAATTTGGGAATTGTCGAATACAAATCATTTTTTATATTTGCCCGACCAATTAAGGGATAAAGTTGAGGAGCAATAATATCAACATTATCTATAATATTCAATCTTGGATTTTCATAATTTTGTAACGCACTGCAAGAAAGAAAATATTTATTTTCCCCGTTTTTATGTAAAATTTCAGCAAAGTTTTTAACTTCAAATTTAGTCCAATTTTCGGGAAGGATATCGTCATTAAAATAAACATTTACGTTTTTATTACTCAACAATTTTATTTTATAATCTTCCAATTTGTCAGTCGGAAAATTTTTCTTTGAATATTTATTATAAAATTGAGGATAAATTTCCACATCCAAATGTGTTGCCAAACTATCTGCAATCTTAAAAGCGATGGCATTATTTTTCATATAAAGAATTACACCGGTGGCAACACCATCATCAATTAATTTCTTTATCCGATGATAAGCATCTTGTTTTTTTAGAGAATGAAAAGGCTGTTTAAAAGCCGGTGCATAAGGTTTCCATTTTGTTTTCTCATAATGTGATAGATTGGGATAATAACTTTCATACCAATTTATTTGGAAATATTTATCGCCTTTTGAAAAAGTTTTTGAAGAAAAATTTCTTTTAATTGGTTTTGTATCCGACATCTGAAAAGATTTAAGGCAAAAACCTTTTGAGGAAAAAAGAATAAATAACAAAAAAAATATTTTATTGAAGAATTTCATCATAAACTTTGCCTATTTTTTTTGCTATATTTTCATAACTAAAATTATCTTCCACAAAAGCTCTAATTTTATTTTGATTATAATCTTCATAATTTTCTATCATTTTCTCAATCGCTATTGC
>JAMOQM010000056.1 GCA_027064005.1 Candidatus Cloacimonadota bacterium
GCATAAAAGATAATTTCTAACTTCTCTTTGTTTTATGATGAGTAATTGCTTTTCTTTTAGATAATTTAGAAATCTTTGTAAATGCAATTGATATGTTTTTATGGTTGGCTTGCTATATCCCTTTTCTTTCAACAATTCAATATAACCAAGTAAATGATTGTTCATATTAATCTTAATATCTTTGCTAATCATCATTTCCAAAGCGCCTCCTAAAGTTCTTAAGCAAAGAATTATATTTTTGAAATATTTGTCAAATAAAAATTTATTAATAATGTTTCCCGAAACTTAATCTACATAAATTAACGCAACTTGCGATGGTTTTATTGTTGTCATCTTTTCCATTCTAAATAATTTTATGATTTTCTTTCTAAAATATCTGATTTGTCAGTATTTTAATTTTTGAGATTTATAAAATTAGTGATCTTATATTTTAAATGTGTGAAGATATTCAAAATTTCAATCAGTTTATGAGTTACTTCACCTAAATATGGATGGAAATAAAAACCGGTACAGTAATCTTGTCAAAAAAAATAAACAGGAGTTATTGTGATAGGAGTCAAAATGTATCATACAGTAGAAGTATTACGAAGAAAAGAAAAAAGTATCAGGAAGATAGCTAAATTATTATCTATTTCTAAAACAACAGTTCAAAAGTATCTAAAACTTAATCATCAAGAAGCGATGGAGAAATTTTCTTCTCCCATACGTAAAAGTGTTCTCTCTTCGTTTAAAAATGATTATACTAAAATAATAGAAAATAATCCTAAATTACGGGCAAGTAAGCTTTATCAAAAATTTAAGAAAAGCCATCCCGACATGGTCAAGTCTTATTTTTTTGTAATTAACTCAATGTTAATTCCATATCCGGATATTCTTTAAAGGAATTTTTTATTGTTGTAAAACCGAATTTTATTCTATTTGTTAAAACGATTTTTTTATTTAGCATTAATCTCAAAAGATTCTTTAATTTTAACACCTGAATAAGCAAACCCGATTAAGCCAACTGAGATTAAAATTACAGCGGTAAAAATATGAGACCCCATCATTATTGCACTGACCATTGATTTGTCATAACCCATTCCGACCGAAAAAATCAAAAGCATTATCAACTCATTACTGCCAATTTGAGCAGGCGGTTGGGGAATAATATAAGACAAGTAAATCAGAGTATATCCAAAAAGTATCTGGAGATAATTTATCGGTTGTCCAAAAGACTTGAACATAAATAAGAAAAACATAGAATCAAAGAAAACTGCCGCAAAACTGTAAAATACGACTTTTGGGAAAAGACTGAAATGGTTTTTAAACAAAGCTGTTCCTTTCACAAAAAGCTCAATTTTATCCTTAATTTTGTCATAATATTTTTCCGGAAGAAAACTAAATAATTTTTTCAATAAAAGAACAATTTTCTCCTCGGATTTAACCGAATAAAAAATCACAAACAAACCAACCAGTAAAAGCAAAGAAATAGCAACTATCAGAGCGATGAGATATCCCGATAATTTTATTTTCATAATGGGAATTAAAACGATGACAATCAAGATTGCCATTGAATCGAACATCTTATCTAAAAAGACCGAAGGCAAAGATTGGGAAATCGGAATATCGTCTGATTTCTTCAAAAAATATGAACGGATTATTTCTCCGGCTCGAATCGGAATCAGATAATTTAGAAAATTCCCTGACATCCAATACAGAAATGCTCTAATTACCGAAATTTTCACAAAAGAAGATAGCAACGTCCTCCAACGTAATGAGCGAAAAACATAAGCAGTTAAGTAAAAAAAACCGGCTAAAATAAGAAAAGTTATATTGAGATTTTTGGCATAAGTAATAACCTGTTTTACATCAATTAATTTTATCCATAAAAACAGAAAACCAATTCCTAAAAGAAATCCAATAATTATATTTGTTATTTTTTTATTCAAATGCTAATTTCCCCTAATAAAAATCATATATTGATGATGAGACCAAAATTTTTTGAAAAAATACGGAGCTCGTTTTTCCAATTCTGATAATTTGAGCATATTTGCTTTAAAATCCTTATCTTGTCCGCGATAATAATTCAAAATAGAAAGAATATCTTTATCTTTTTCTTTTTTAGGAAGAAATTGATTTAGAAAACCAAGATGAAATTTTTTTAGAAAATCTTCTTTAGCCATTCCAATATCCGGCCAAGGCGGACAATCTATAAATTTATGATCAATTAAAACCCAGCCAAGTTCTTTCATTATTTGTTTTACATTTTTTGGAATTATATTCTTCTCAATCAAATATTTTTTCATATCTTCTCTTCCTGAATATTTTTGAGTGAGATAGCCAATTCCGGATTGATTTGGCACTGATAAAAATATAACTTTATCAGTAACTCTGGTAAGTTCTTCTAAAAATAAATCTATGTTTTTTACAAACCACAAAGCTGAGAAATTCCAACTCATATCAAAATATCTATCTTCAAAATCCAATTTATCATAATCTTTTGAAAATAATATTTCAGGATGCAAGTCAAAATCATTCCAAATATCTTTCACCATTTCGATTCTATTTTCATCGTGATCAATTAAAGTTAATTCATAATTTTCTAAAGCCAAGCCAAGACTATTAATCCCGCTTAATCCGGTGAATCCAAAGATTGGAGCTTCTAAGATTTTTTTTACTTTGAATAATTTTGCCACTGAAAAAAGCTTTTCATTTAGCATAATTCTTTCATAAGAGGAACCCATTCCTTCATCGGGATTTTCAAAATAATGCTTCCACATTTTTAATATCGGCACAGCCATAATTTACTCTCCAAGTTTTTTATACCATTTAATAACCATTTTTGATGACTAACTTAAATTCATAATCTCATTTTATTAATAAACTTTTATACCATTCAATAACCATTTTAAATGCCGGAATTGTGTTAGAGGAATTCAAATCAAGTTCTTTAATTGATTTGGAAACATCATAATACCAGCTTCGCGAAATAAGTTGAAATCTGCTAATCCATAATTCGTTTTTTAAAAACTTAGCGATTCGTTCTCCGGTTCTAAAAAAAGATAGTGAAATTTCTCTGTTTTTGGGATATGGTTTATTCTTTAAATTTTGACTGATAAAATTTACTAAATCTTTTAATTCTACCGGAGTTTTATCAGCAACAATAAAAGCAGTTCCGGATTTAATATTCTTATCGGAAGCTTTTAAGAAAGCATTGCTCAAAGTATTGATATTAGTCATATGAATTTTAACCGAACTTTTGGGATAAAACATTAAACCTTTATCAACGAGTTTTATCAAAGTATATGGAAATCCATAATCGCCTTCTCCATAAGTAATTGCCGGTCTAATAATCACTGCATCCAATCCGTAAAGAACATATTTTTGGATTAATTTTTCAGCCTGATTTTTTGTAAAATGATAATAATTATCTTCATTCCTTTCCGTTAAATCATTCGCCGGTAACTCATTAGGAATTGCTCCAAAAACACCAACTGAAGAACAAAATATAAATTTACTCTTATTTTTTTGAGCGTTAATAATTAATTGTTCGGTTGCTTTTACATTTGCTGCGAAAAATTCCTCGTTGGTAAATTTTCGTCCACCTCGCAAAGCTCCGATATGAATTATTTGGTCAAAAGATTCATTATCCAAATATTGTTTCAATTTATGAGTATCGCCTAAATCAATTTCTACAAAATTAACTATTCCTTGAAATTCTTTTATCCTAATTGGATTTGTTTCCGGACGAATTATCGCCGTAATATCATATTTTCTTTTTATAAAATTATGAATAGTATTTCGACCGATAAAACCGGTGATTCCGGTAAATAAAATTCTCTTTTTCATATATTAAAAATTCTCTTTATTTTTGATATCAGATTATCTTTCGGAATAATTTTATCCACATAAAAAATCTGAATATCTTCGTTATTTAACATTTTTGCAGGATTCACTTTTGAGAGCAAATCAGCAGAAAAAACATCAATATTGTTTTCAATTAACGCAACAGCATTGTGAAGTGAATAATTATCAGCATGAGCATGAAAATCACCGGCAATAAAATGACAATATCCTTTCTTCAACAATTTATTTACTGTTCTCCTAACTTTTCGTCCGTAAAGTCCGAAAAAACTTCCTGAATTTATTTGAAGCAAAATATTGCGATGCATTAATTCTTCAGCCAGTTCAATATTTTCCATAATACTCACATATCTTTCAGGATGAGCCAAAATCGGACGATAACCGTTTTTTAACAAACTATACATTGTTTCATCAAAAAATTCCGGAAATTTTTGGAAATGAGTTTCCACCAAAATATAGTTTGTACCCGGAATATTAAGTTTATATTTTTCAATATCTTCTAAAATTGTCGGATAAAGTAAAACTTCTTTCGCTAAAACCAGTTTGATTTTAATATTTTCTTTTTTACAAGTATCTGAAAGAATCCGGAAATTTCTATCAATATCTTCGAAATAATCTAATGAATCTCGAATAAAATGAGGAGTTAAGACCAGAGTTTCCACTCCAACTTCTTCCATAAATTTAAGATATTTTATAGATGATTCTAAACCGGAAGAGCCGTCATCAACATTAGGGATTAGATGAGAATGAATATCAATCATTTAACTATTATGAATTGCCTCTGCAAATTCTCTGATTAATTTTTGATCAATCCCGTTTTCGTGAATAGTTCCGGTTACAACAATATCTGCGCCGGCTTGAGCAACTTTTCGAGCAGTTTCAGGATTTCGAATACCACCTCCGACAATTAGCGGAATAGTAATATTTTTCTTAACTTCAATAATTAATTTTTCAGGGACATAATTTTTTGCACCGCTTCCCGCTTCTAAATAAATTGTTTTCATACCTAAAAATTCTGCTGCCAAAGCGTGAGCAACTGCGATATCAGGTTTGGTTCTTGGAATTGGAAGAGAATTGCTCATATATTGAACCGATGTTAACGAACCCGATTCAATCAACATATATCCGGTTCCGATAGATTCCAAATTGTATTTTTTGATTAGAGGAGCTGATCTAACTTGTTCGGAAATAAGCAAATCTGGATTTCTGGAACTAACCATGCTTAATAATAAAATAGCGTCGGCATATTTAGAAACAAAGTTGAATTTTCCGGGAAATATAATAACCGGTATTTTGACCTTTTCCTTGATTTGACGAATTGTTTCATCAAAGTTATCATTCAACATAATGCTACTTCCGACCAGAATGGCATCTGCCCCGTTATTTTCGAAAATACCTGCATTATCGGCAGAAATTTCAGGTGTTGATTTATCAGGATCAATTAGACAAAAATAACCTTTTCTATTTTTATATGATTTTATAATATCATAAATTTTCTTCACTTTTACCTCATTTTGATGCAAGTATTTGCATATTTAATTTATATGTAAAATTTAAAAAAGAACTTATTTTGTCAATCTTACCAATTCTTAATCAAAAAATTAATCATCTTTAATTAAATCATCCAACAAATCAAAGTTAAAAATATTTTCATTTTTGGGAGTAATTACTTTCTCTCTTTTTTCTTTTTCCTTCTTCTTTCTTAATTCTTCCAATTGCGGTTTGACATATTTTTCATAACAACTCGGACAAACACTGTGAGAAAATTTTGCTTCGGAGTGTCTTGAAACATAGGTTTCTATCTCATCCCAATAATTATCATCCGTTCTAACTCTTTTGCAATACGAACAGATCGGCAACAAACCTTGCAATTGTTTGATTTCATCAAGAGCATTTTTGAGCTTTTGTCTCTGCAATTCCAAACTTAATGCGGAACGCACCCGAGCAATTAATTCAATTGGATTAATCGGTTTCGAGATAAAATCCATCGCACCGTTATCAAAACTTTTTTTCAACGGCTCAGAATTTTCCATTGAAGCGGCAGTAATCATTATGATAGGGATATGTTTGAATTTTTCTTCAGATTTAATTTTTCGACACAATTCGTATCCATTGATATTCGGCATCATTATATCGGAAAGAATCAAATCCGGTATATTATTCAATTCAAATATTTCATCAAGAAGGTCTTCTGCCGATGAGAAGACCTTGATATTTTTAAATTTAGATTCTTTTAATAATTCTTCGATCAACATTGTATTGAAAGATTCATTATCAACTGCAAATATTTTCATATTTATTACAGAATTATTTTTTTCCATTTTCTTTTTTACTCACTTCTTTTGCATATTTAAACATTTCATCTAGATTTTTACATTTACTAAAGATGCTTACAGCTTTTTGAAGTTGTGAATCAATTTGGATAGATTTTTCATAAGAATCAAGTTCTCCGAATTTTCTTCCGATAACATTAGCTTCAATTCTATTTTGCAACCAATTGTAAGAGCTATCCACTGTTGCTTGCGTAAATGTTACACTATCTTTTTTTGCTAATTCTAAGAAATCATTAACAACTTTTTTGGAAGCAACAAAGTCTTTTCCATAATCTTTATGATTTAAATGATAATCAACGGAATATTCAAAAAAGAGGTTTTTTCTGCTTATCTCAATTTCAAAATTATTCATTTTTTCTTGAGGAATTTTAATATCCGGGGTAATACCGCCACCACCATAAACTATTCTTCCTTTAGAAGTTTTGAAAATATGAGATTTATTTTCTTTCTCAATTTTTTCTTTTTCGGCTTTTGTTACTTCTTTTCCGCGTAATATTTTATCATTAATATATTTATGAATACATCTTCCCGAATTAATATAATAATGAGCAGTTGTGATTTTTATACCTCTTCCGCCTGATAATGGGAAAAGTTGTTGAACCGAACCTTTACCAAATGATGGCATCCCGACAACCAAACCTTTATCATAATCTTGAAGTGAGCCTGAGAAAATTTCTGCAGCACTGGCTGTAGCTTGATTTATAAGAACAATAACCGGATATCCTGAACGCATTCTGTCATATTTAGTAAGATAATCTCTATTTGCTTGCGGAATTCTACCTTTTGTGAAAACAACCCGTTTGTCTTTACCGATAAATTCATTAACCGTATCAACAGCTTCTGACAACAATCCGCCGGGATTAAATCGTAAATCAATCAACAAACCTTTAATTCCTTGCTTTTCAAGTTCATCTAATTTTGCTCGCAATTCGGTAGTTGTGTTTGCACTAAATTGTCTGATTCGAATATAACCAATATCGTTATCCATCTTAAAAGCATAAGGAATACTTTTTATGATAATTGTATCGCGGATAATATCAAAATCGAGAAGTTTTTTAACACCCGGACGTTTGATAGTAATTACAACGTGAGTTCCTTTTTTACCTCTCATTAATTTTATTGTATCGCTTGTTGGCATTCCGACAACATTTTTCCCGTCAACTTTAACAATCTTATCACCTGACAAAATACCCATTTTATAAGCAGGTGTTCCTTCTATTGGTGAAACAACAGTGATATAATCACCTTGTTTATCTATCGTAATTCCCAATCCGCCAAATTCACCTTTTGTTTCAGTAGTAAATTCTTTAAATTGTTCTTTAGTGAAAAAATTTGTATGAGGATCCAACTCACCGAGCATTCCTTTAATTGCTCCAATCATTAATTTGGAATTATCAACAGGATCAACATAATAGTTATTTAATTTACTATAGACTTCATTAAAAAGACGTAAATATTCATAAACATTATTACTATTTTCTTCAGCGTGAATTTTAGCTATATGAAATGCCGAAAAACCGGTCATTATCCAAATGATTAAAAAAGTTGTTAAAATTACTTTGGTAGATTTGTTAATTTTCATCAGTTTCCTCACTTATTATTTTTTTAATTATCAATGTATTTATTTCTTCAATTGTTTTTTTTCCGTCAATCACAAAAAATCTTTTTTCCTTTTTAGACATTTCTAAAAAAGCATTTCTTACTTTTTGATGAAATTCGATATTTTCTTTTTCTAATCGATCTTTCTTTTCGTTAGGAATTCTGGAAAGCCCGATTTCAGGCGGTAAATCGATAATGAAAGTAATATCCGGCACCAAATTAAAAGTCGCAAACTTAGTTAAAAGTTTGATAAATTTATTGTCGCCTTTTCTTCCGGCTCCCTGATAGGCAATCGTCGAATCATAATAACGATCGCTTATGACAAATTTATTTTCCTTTAAAGCAGGTAAAATCCACTCACCTGTGTGTTGAACTCGGCTCGCCATATATAAAAGTAATTCTGTTTCAGGTAACATTTCCATATTTTCGCTATCAAGAAGTATCTTTCGAATATCTTCCGATATTTTCGGACCACCCGGTTCACGCGTTAAAAGCACTTCATAATTATGTTCTTCAAAGTATTTTTTTAATAATTTTGATTGAGTACTTTTCCCGCACCCTTCAATTCCTTCAAATGTTATAAACAACGGTTTCATTAAATTATAGTATCCTTTTTAAAATTCAAATCGTCTCTATTGGGATAATCAATTACGGAATGAGATCCTCGACTTTCTTTTCTGGAAATTGCAGCTCTAATAATTAATTGAGCAACAATAGCGAGATTTCTTGTCTCGATAACTTCTTTTTTAACAGGATTATGTTGGTAGAAATTATTGATTTCCGTGTAAATATTATCAATTCTCTTCAAAGCGTATTTCAGCAATCTTCGAGACCGCGTAATCCCGACGTATCCGTTCATAATCGTCTTAATTATTTCATTATTATGAGAAATTATTACCCATTCATTTTCATTAAATTCTCCAACATCTTGCCATTCCATAATTGATGGAAATTCCACGTCTTGATCCATAGAAGGATGTTTAGAAGCCCGATAAGCAATAACTCCCGCTTCTAAAAGTGAATTTGAAGCTAAACGATTTGCACCGTGTAATCCGGTACAAGCAGATTCACCGGCAACAAACAGATTCTTAATATCAGTCAACCCATCAACTGTGGAAAGGACACCGCCGCAAAAATAATGAGCAGCCGGAGCAATAGGAATCGGTTCTTTTGTAAAATCAATTCCCCGTTTGGTTAATTTGTAATCAATAAATTTAAAATGATTTTTTAATTTATCTCGATCAATACCCGTCGCATCCAAATATGCAAATTTCTCACCACGTTTTTTTATTTCTAATTCAATCGCTCTGGAAACAATATCTCGTGGTGCTAAACTTCCTAATTTATGATATTTCTCCATAAAAGTTTCACCATTTTGAAGACGCAAAATTGCCCCTTCTCCGCGAACAGCTTCACTAATTAAAAACGTATCTCCGGTTGGAGAATAAAAAGCAGTTGGATGAAATTGCACAAATTCCATATTAGCCACTCTCGCACCAGCCAAATGAGCCATCGCATAACCATCGCCGGTTGCAACTTCAGGATTGGTTGTATGTGAATAAACTTGCGATCCCCCACCGGTTGCCAACATAGTTTTTTTAGCACGAAAAGCTGTTACTTTATTGTTCTCGGTGTTTAAAATATAAGCTCCCCAACATGTTCTCTGAGGAATGAATTCATCAGTTTCATAAACATGATGTTGAGTAATTAGGTCAACCGCCATCTGATTTTCATAAATATCAATATTTGCATTCTCCCTAACTCGGGCAATTAATGCTTTTTCTACTTCATGACCTGTTGAATCGGCGGCAAAAGCAATTCTTTTATGAGAATGACCGCCTTCTCTTGTCAAAGCAATATTTTCGATAGATCTATCCAAACGAATATTTTCTTTATTGAAATCAGTACCGATTTTGATTAAATAATCAATAAGATCCGGACCTTCTTCAATAATTTTCCGAATAACAGAAATTTTACCCAATTCCGCACCGGCGGTAAATGTGTCTTGAATATGATTTTCAAACGCATCCTCTTTATTAATTACAGCCGCAATTCCACCTTGAGCGTATTCAGTATTGCAAGTGCTTAGTTTTTCTTTTGAAACAATGGCAACCGCTCCTTTTTTAGAAGCTTCCAAAGCGAAAATTAACCCGCCGATACCACTTCCAATTACCAAATAATCATAATTTTTCATTATAGCCCCTAATTTCCATAAAAGGCACCCATTTCAAAAGCGTCTTCGACAGGATCTTTATAATATTTTTTTCTAACTCTCAATTCTTTAAACCCTAATTTTTTATACAAGTTAATCGCCCCAATATTAGTTACGCGAACTTCTAGAAAAAATTTGGTTACTCCCTGTTTAATTTGTTCAGAAATTATTTCGGACAGGAAATATTGTCCCAAACCTTTTTTTCGATAAGGAAGATCAATAGCTACATTATTAATCAAATATTCATCAATAATTTTCCAACCGCAGATATAACCAATGATTTTGCTTTTAGAAGTATCAATTAGTACTTTGGAATCATGTTCTCGTATTTCAGAATAGAACATTTCTCTTTCCCAAGCATCAGGGAAAACACGTTTTTCAATTTGGATTATTTCATCCAAATCAGATTCCAGCATTTTTCTAATGATAAATTTATCCATCAATATCTAAGTTTTTGACCCGGGTAAATTGCGATAAAAGTCTTACCGTTTTTCTTTTTTATTCTTAAATTGTTTTTAGCAATCAGTGCTTTCGTAGTTACTCCTAATTTATGAGAAATCTTACTGATTGAATCCCCCGCTTTGACCTTATATATTTTGGAATTTTTCTTTTTGGAATAAGAGACATTTCCACCGAAAAGACGCAATTTCTGTCCGGGCTTTATAACGCTGCTATGAAGATTATTCGCAACTTTAATTTTATAAATCGTTGTATGATATTTTTTAGCAATTCCATATAAAGTATCGCCTTTTTTTACAACATGATATCTATAATATCCCGAATTCTTTTTCAAAAATTGTTTTTCGACCAAAGCTAACTTTGCAGTATTTGGCACAGAATCTTTAGGAAGCAAAATATCAAATTCACCTTTTGGCAAAATAACATCATTAATTGGGGAATATTTCTTTCTTCTGCGTTTGTAAATTTTTATCCAGGGATTATTTTCCCAAACTTTACTTACAACAGTTCCCTGCATTTTTGCCCATTGATCTATTTTGTAATATCCGTTTAGTTTAAGATGAACTTTTCGGACATTGTCGCAAATATATGGATCACGTTTAAAAGTTTTACCGAATATTTTTTCCTCATTAAGAAAAATTGTTTTGATTGCAATTGCTCTCCAAAGATATTTGTTAGTTTCGTCAACTCTCATAATCAAATCCGAGAAAGTCTTTCCACCTTGTTGCTTAACAATTTTAGAGATACTTCCAACTCCGGCATTATAAGAACACATAGCTAAAAGCCAATCTTTTACGCCTCGTTTTCTTTCGAGATAGTGATAGCTGTTTTTAAGATATTTTGCCGCAGCTTTGGTTGATTTAAAAACATTTCGTCTTTCATCGATATATGAATTAACTTTTAAACCGTAACCTTTTCCGGTAGATCTCATAAATTGCCATATCCCTGCCGCACCAACCGATGAGGTTGCCATTGGATTCAAAAAACTTTCCGCAACAGCTAAATATTTGGCATCAAGAGGAATATTTTCTTCAGTAAATATAGAATCAATTAAAGTAAAATATCTTCCACTTCTTGGAATAAATCTGTGAGCGTGTTTTAATTCACTATTAAAAATCTTCTTAAATTTAGTACGAATCCGATCATTTTTCAAATAAAATTTTTGACCTGCAAAATAAACAGAATCAGGTATCTCAAAATTAGGATTTATGGTTAAACGGCTATTGGCATCGTCTAATGAAACTCTTAGAGAATCAATAGTGTCATATAATGTATCCACCAAAGCTTGAAGAGAATCGATAACTTCACTTTGATTATCAATCATTTTAGTAAGAGTATCAACTTTGGTCAAAACCACAATAGAGTCTTTTTCTAAAGCTATAGATTGCGGTTTCTTAATAGCATTTTTATGAAACAGATTAAAATCGTAACTACATCCAAATGAAGAAATTACAAGCAGTATTAGTAGTATTTTTTTCATATCATTTTTTATCTTTCAGAATATTGTTTACGATAATATTCAAGATATTCTCCATTTACAATATTTTCTGTCCATTTTTTAAAATTAAGATACCATTCAACCGTATTATTAATTCCATCTTGAAATTCTACTTGCGGTTTCCATCCTAATTCTTCTCTAATTTTAGAAGAATCAATAGCATATCTTCTATCGTGTCCGGGTCTATCTTTTACATAAGTTATTAAGTTTTCACTTTTACCTAATTTTTTCAATATCAATTTAATCAAATCGATATTTGTCCATTCATTACTACTTCCGATATTATAAACTTCTCCGGGTTTTCCCTTGTGCAAAACAGCATCGATTGCTCGGCAATGATCTTCGACATAAATCCAATCACGAACGTTCTTCCCATCACCATAAACAGGTAATTTTTTGTCATTAACGGCGTTGTTAATCATCAAAGGAATGAGTTTTTCCGGGAATTGATATGGGCCGTAGTTATTGCTACAACGCGTAATATTTACATTTTGACCGTAAGTTTTATAAGCAGCTCTAACCAATAAATCCGAAGAAGCTTTACTGGCGGCATAAGGGCTATTTGGCGAAATATTATTTTCTTCCGTAAAGAATCCTTCATTACCGAGAGATCCATAAACTTCATCAGTAGAAATATGAACAAATTTTTGAATGTTATGTTCTCTGGAATAAGTTAGAAGGTTATTTGTTCCTAAAATATTTGTTTTAATAAATACTTCTGAATCCAAAATGCTTCTATCAACGTGAGATTCGGCGGCAAAATGGACAACGAAATCCGGATTATATTCTTCAAAGACATTTTTCACATCTTTAGAATTGGTGATATCGCCTTTAACAAAAGCGTAATTGGAATTATCTTCAATTGATGACAAATTGCTTAAATTGCCTGCATAAGTCAAACTGTCAAAATTAATAATACTATATTCTTTATGATTTTTCAAAAAATACAGAATAAAATTCGACCCAATAAAACCGGCTCCACCTGTTACCAAAATAATTTTACTCATTTATATCTCCTTCTTTAATTCGTATGCATGTTGGTTTGCTTTATGATAAGATGGAAAAGTACCGGCATCTGTCCACCAGCCTTTCAAAACATCATAACTTAATTCATCTAATTTAATATAATAATTGTTAACGTCTGTAATTTCTAATTCTCCGCGGTTGGAAGGTTTTAATTTTTTAATAAAATCAAAAACCTTGTTGTCATACATATAAATACCGGTTACACAAAAATTGCTTTTGGGATTTGCCGGTTTTTCTTCAATAGAAATAATTTTATTATTTGAAATATCGGCGACACCATAACGAGAAGGATCTTCAACTTCTTTAATAAGAATTTTTGCTCCGATTTTTTGTTTTTTAAAATTGCTCACATAATGTCCGATATTATCATTAAAAATATTATCACCCAAAATTACAACAACATAATCATTTCCAACAAAATTTTCCGCCAATCCCAAAGCTTGAGCAATACCGCCCGGCTCATCTTGAACTTTATAAGTAAATTTACAGCCAAAATCTTTACCGCTTCCCAATAAATTTACAACTGCCCCCATATGTTCAATACCGGTAATAATGAGAATTTCATCAATTCCCGCATCCAATAATTTTTGAATTGGATGAAAAATCATCGGTTTTTCTCCCACCGGAAGAAGGTGTTTATTGGTAACTTTTGTCAAAGGGAACAATCTTGAACCTGTTCCGCCTGCTAAAACAACGCCTTTCATATTTAAAAATCCTTACTTATCCAATAAGTTTGCTAATTCGTTTTTGTCTTCAATACTTGTTAATAACAAATCTTTTTTAGTTTTGTTACCGTTGATATTTAAAATATTTAGTTTTCCTGAACATTTACTGATGTCATTCTTGAAATCACAATAAGCTCCAATCACAACAAGTTCGCCGGATTCAATTTTTTCAGAAAAATGTTTTACCGAAAAACTAACTTGGTAGTCGATATTTTGAATAATATTTTCAACTAAAGTTTTATTGTTTTTACCTTGATAAACTTGCTGAAAATTATCCAGTTCGGATTTAATCCCATCAGTTTCGTTTGAATAATCTGTAAAATAAGCTTTTACTGCTCCACAATCGGAATGACCAACAATTAATAAAATCGGAGTGTGTAAATGCAAAATTCCATATTCTACAGCTCCGATATTTGTGGTAACTTGATTTCCAAGATTTCTCACGACAAATATTTTATTAATTGATTCTTGAGCAAAAAAGCTATTTTGAACTCGACTGTCGGAACAAGTTACAAGGGTAATATCAGGATTTTGCCCATTTGAAATCGACTTAAAATCATTTTCGCAATGTTTTTTTAAGAACTTTCTATTATCAGAAATCAGTGTATTCATTAGTTTGGATATTTTCATTTAATTCTCCTAATAATTTCTTTATGATGTCGTAATAACATTCTTGAAAGAACACTTGAGAGTTTTACCAAATCTATTTGACCGCAAAAATATCGGCGTTTGATAATTCTCTAATTTTCCGCTAAATTTAGTATTATCGCCAAAACAATATTTTTCTTGAACAATCTGATTGTAATTGACGATACAATAAGGGATTCTATTCTTTTGGAACGTCATACTAAAAATATCGCCCCGGTAAAAGGAGGTTTTTAGCTTCTTCGTTAAAATATCGATCTGTCATTGTTGCGATAAAATCTCTTACTTTTTCAGCATCATTGAATTGATTCAGATAATTTTCATTTTTATGATTCAAAAAATGTTTAAATATTTTAGATTCGAAATTACAATTTTTTATATCATCTAAATATTTATCAAATAACAAATCCATCGATCGATAAATAACGCTATTTGCCTGCTTAACTTTTTTATTAGTATATATTTTTTCATAATTAAATTTCTTTAATTTTAGAAGAGAATCCGAGGTTTCATTGTCAAATCCAACATAATCTTTTTCAAAACTTTCGATAGCCACGCTTTTAACCAATCTATCAATAATAGTGCTATTCCTATCTCCGAAAACTTCAACACAATCTTTAGGAAGTTCTTCACGCTTTAAAATATCATACCTGATAGCATCTTCAATATCTTGTCCGATATAAGCAATTGTATCGGAAATTCTTACCACACAACCTTCCATTGTAAAAGGCATCCAACCGGGATTTTTACCTTCCATTTTTTCTGAGATATAAAGATCTATATCTTTTTCGGTTTTATGTAAATTTGGTTTTAACATTTGGTTATGAACTTCTCCATCATGAGAAATAATACCGTCTCTAACTTGAAAAGTAAGATTTAAACCGCGACCTTGCCGAGAAATATTATCGACAATATGCATACTTTCGATATTATGATAAAATCGCCCAATCTCATGTTTTTCGCAACATTTACTCAAAGCTTTTTCTCCGTCATGTCCGAAAGGTGTATGTCCCAAATCATGACCTAAAGCAATCGCTTCAATTAACTCCAAATTTAAACCCAACATCTTACCAATTGTACGCGAGATTTGAGATACATAAGTTGTATGAATGCTCCGATTACTCATTTCCTCATCAATCATATTTGCAAAAGAAAATACTTGAGTTTTGCCTTGATAGCGTCGATAAGCACCACTATAAACTATTCTGTCGCGATCAACAGCAAAGGGAAATCTGACATCAAAATCTTTTTCTTCAATTTTTCGAAAAGCATCGTTGGAATGACAGGCAAATTTGCTCAAATTCATTTCATTTGTTTGAAGCATTCTCGCGGAAATTTCTCTTAATATTTTTTCATTTTTCATTTTGTCCTACCTTTTTATAAAACATAAAAGTTGGATGATAGCCTAATTCTGCCCATCTTTCTTCAAAATAAGTTGATATGTGATTCTGCGGTCTTTCCATTGAATAGCCATTTTCGAAAATTGAGTTAAAATCCGAACGAGAGTTGAAAATTTTTTGAATCCATTTTGCATATTCAGGATGATCGGTTGCAATTTGAACTTCGCCGTTTATTTTTAAAATTTTATTTAGAGAATCCAAAAATTTATTTTGAATTAATCTATTTTTATGATGACGTCTTTTCGGCCAAGGATCCGGGTGTTGGATATAGATTATATCAAAAGAATCTTGCGGAATAAATTCGTTAATTTTTTCATCAACATATAGTTTTATAAGGCGAACATTCTTATTAATTTCCGGGTCAAGTTTTTTAGTAATTGTAACGATACGTTTTGGTTTTAATTCAATTCCAATAAAATTTACATCTTTTTCAATTGCTGATTTTTTAGCGATAAATTCACCTTTACCGCTTCCAATTTCTAAATGAACAGGTTTATCATTCCCGAATATTTTATTAAAATTAAGAGGCAAATCCACTTCTTCAATATCTATAACAAAAAATCTAAGTTTTTCTTCTATCGTCATTACTATTAAGCTCCTTTTAAGTAAATCCAAAAAAAGTTAGCCTTAATGATTGTCAACTAAACATCTTATTTTAGAAATTAAATTTAAACAAATCCTGCTATTTTATAATATCGGTTTAGCTAATTCATTTAGGTTGCAATAAGTAAATTCCTCATTTTTAATTGTTGATTGAACTTTCAAACCAAAGGTTTTCAGAAATTTTAGAAAATCCAAATCATCGGAAATAAATAAATCTGATGACAAAGCTGCAACAAATAAATCTCGATAATTTTTACGTGAAACGTGGATTTCTTCAGACGAATTTTTCAGTAGCAGATTAACCGAAAATAAGACTTGTTTCCCTATATTTTTTTGAATATTAATCATATTTTTATTAAAAAAAGGAGAAATAATTATTTTCTTAAGATATACAATAACCGGAAATTTCCCCAAACTTTGATTTTCTAAAATATTTATTTTAATCTTTTCATTAGAATCTTTTTTAATTTTTAGAAAGAATATTAAATTATCCAAAAGGTTGCCTTCAGATTTTTGAATCTCAAAATTACCGCCAAAAGTTGACATATAAAGATGGCTATTCATTTTTTTATGAATTTTTTGATGGATTTTTTTTGAAAAATTTATGATAATACTTTCATTATCTATTTTTCGCAAATCAAAATTTTGTTGAATAAAGTTACAATCCAATAAAGAAAAAACAGAAAATAAATCGTCGTTTAAATAAAAATTAATTTGATTAAAAGAACTTCTAATTGAAATCAAATTTTGCAATATCAGGATGTTCTCATAAAAAGAATCTCCGCCGATTATTACTAAATTATTTTTTGAATTAAATATTTGGGAAAAGTTTATCATTAATTTTTTCCTTATTTTCATTTTCAATGTAAGCAGGAATAGCAACAAAGAACGTTGTTCCAATATTTTCTTCGCTATTTACCCAGATTTTTCCTGAATGCAAATCAACTATTCGTTTCACAATTGACAATCCCAATCCCAATCCGGATGAGTCATATTCTACAACCCCGGAAGAATGAGAATAAATATCTCTCAATTCATAAAAACTCGTGAATATAGCTTGAATCTCATCTTCGGGAATACCAATTCCTTCATCTTTTATAGTAACTACAATTGATTTTTTACCATTAATTTCTTCAGTTTGGAAAGCTGATTTACGGCATCCTATGGTAATTTTCCCAAAATCTTTGGAATATCTAATTGAATTTAAAACAAGATTATATATCATTAAATGGAATGCTTCCCAATTAATCTCGGCTTTAGGCAAATCGTCCTCAATTTCCAAACTGATATCCATATGTCTTTTTGAAGCTAAAATATTTGCCTCATCAAGAATTAAGTTAAAAATTTCTTCCAAACTTTGAACGGTTAAAACCAATTTTTCAGCTATTAAATATTTATTATAAGTCAAAATATCCGAAGTAACGTTAGAGAGTTTATCAACGGAATTTTTTAATTTTTTGATAGTTAAAGCTTTTTCTTCATCAGAGTTGAAATTATCGCGGCGAATTCTGGAAACAACTCCTTGTAAAGTAACAAGAGGCGTATTTAATTCATGAGAAACTATATTAACAAATTCTTTTTTTACACTATCAATTCTGGACAGGTCCCGATTTTTCCTGATTATTTTTTCAAACTGAATAGTGTTTTCCAGAGCAATTGAGATTTGAACTTTTAAAATATCCATAAAAGCAGGATATACGTGCATCTCCGAATTTTCAGCCTGATAATCATCCAAATATATAAATCCGTAAAATTCATTATTTGTAAAAATCGGAAGACAATAAATTGAGTGTAATTCATAATCCTGAACACTAATTGAATTTTTCAGCAAATTATCAACGATAGCATTATTTGTATAAATTGGCAAATTGTTATTTCTTGCTTCCGAAAGAACTGTTTTACTGACTTTGCTTTCATCCGAAATAAATTGATTATCTGAATTTATCCCAACATTAAAAACATAATTTCCTGCTTTATCATGTTTGATAAAAAAACCACGATTAGCATTAGTTATTCTAATTGAAGAAATTACAATTTCTAATTCCAGTTTATCTAATTTTGAGATTGAGAAAAATTTTTGGGAAATCTTAATAATCTCATTCATCATTCTCGTTTGATTATTTAAGCGGTTGTATTCTGTAATTCTTGATAATATGGATGTTAAATGCAGTCTTAATTTATTTATCTTTGAAATTTCTCGAGCGGAAAATTCCATTTCTCCATTATCAGTTAAAACAAAAACACCGATTTTAGATGATTTTATACCAAAAGTTAAAAACACAACATTTTTGCCGCGAATTTTTTTCTTTATAATCGTACTTTTTGAAAATACTGACTCAATTGCTGAAAAATATTCTTTAGAATAAATATCTTCTTTTAAGGAATCGCTGACAAAAAAAGGTGTTTCATGGGTCGCTAAATTATTTTGTAAAATAATTGCATACGAATAGGGAGCAACCATATTGTTGATGATTCTATCAACAAAAAACATTATTCTGTTAGTATCTCTAATTGTTAATAACTCATATAAATCTTCCTCCCAATTCAATTTATCAATTGTTCTAAGTTTTGCTAACGGAGAAAGAAGATGAGTTGGAGCGTTGCCATCACAATGATATTTTTTCATAAAGGAATCAATAAATTCCTGAGGAAGACCTTTGGTTATATCAATAGCTTTTTGTTTTGTTAGTTTGTAAAAAATACGTGAATTTTTATCTGATTTTAATAGAATAAAAATTTCTGTTCGAATTATTAATGATTTGAATTCGAGTAAAAAATATTTCTTTTTTTTAATTTCGTCCAAAGATTCAACGACATTTCTCATTAATAGTCTAAGAGGAATAGAATTGTCCATAAGTTGGATTTGAACATGAAGTAATTTTAAATAAGATTTCCAATAGCCAAAATGAAATTTATCAACCAATTCTTTAGATTTATCGAAATATTGATGAATCTCCTTTACATTTTTAAGATAAATAGCGGTTTCTGTAAGTTTAATGTAGAAAATTGCCTGTGCATAAACTGATTTTCTCTTTAATGCATAATCTAAACCCATCTTAAAATTAGTCATAGCTTTTTTATATTCTTTATCTTCATAAGCGAGAATACCTTTTATTTGATAAAAAAATTCTTCTTCTTGAATCTCAAAAAAGTTGATATCTAAATTATCTAAGATTCGTTTTAATTTTTTATACTGCCCTAAATTTATCAAAAAATAAAAATATGATTTTATTAAAGGGTTTATTTCCGTTATTTTGTCGCTGTTTATTTCGTTTTCAATAAATTTATAATAATCGTAAAAGTTGTTAATTTTAGCATAAATCAGAGCTTTATTGAATTTTATTGAACTATTAAATCCTTTATCTTCCGTAGAACCTATTATTTTTTTTGAAGCGTTCAAATAAGAAAGAGCATTTTCAAAATCACCTTTTTTGATGTATGCTTCGCCAAAATTAAGATAGGATAATGCCAATCCTCGCTTTTGATCAATTCTTAAACAAAGCTTATGTGATTTTTCAAAGTAATGGATTGCGGTTTCAATATCTCCTTTCCTTAAAGCTATATCTCCCATATTATTGTAAATTGTAGGCAAAGAACGATAATAATGAATACTTTCCCAAATACTTTGGGCATGTTCATAATTTATCTTAGCTTGATCAATCATTTTCAAATTAGAATAAATATACGCCAAATTATTGTAAAGAGAACCAAGACGATAAAATAAGCCGATATCGTTTTTTTCTATAATAGTTGGAATAAAATCTTCGATGAGATTAACAGCATTTAGAGAATTACCCAAAGCATCTAAGATAACGGCTTTTCTATCATAATAGGAAATTTTTAAATTCTCACTCATATTTTTCGGATCTAATTCATCAATAATCCTCTTTGCTTTTTCAGGAGAATTTGTTTGTAAATAAATCCATGCCATTTCAATAGTGGAGATAATTATTTCCTTACCTGTAACTGCTTGAGAATGAGCTTTTTCATAATGACTCAACGCTTTTGAATATTCAAGAATCCCTTGATAAATTGTTCCCCACAAATAATTTGTCTCGAAAATATCCGGTAAACCTTTTATTTTAATAAGAAATTCATAGGATCTTTTAACAAAGCCATTGATAAATATTTTTTCTCTAAAAACACGCAAATCTTTTTTTATTTCAATTAGCCCGATGTCAATTTTCCCGCTAAAATCTATTTCAATAATATCTCTAATTGTATAATAACTTTTTTCCTGATCAAATTTATGATCATACAAATTTAATAATTTCTTTTTATACCTTCGAACTGATATGAGATCGTGAGCTAAATATGAAATATCAACCAGACTATTACAAACCGCAATTTCATTTAGCGGTTTATTAATATAATATTCCAGTATTTTTTTAGCAATTTCTTTCTTTTCTTCATTAGATAATTCATTAAATAATTTTTCCTTAATCGTTCTATAAGTAAAACTAAACCGACTTTCATGTTCTATATAAATTTCATTATTAATAACATTTTTTAAAAAGAAAAATGTTTCTTTTTCATCTAAAGAAAGAGCAAATGATATTAGGTCTTTTCCAATCGGGAAATCTATAACAGACAATTTCCTTATATTTTGATAATCTTGATTTTCAAGATGTCCTAATTGGGTAAAAATTATTTTAGAAATAGCTTTAGGTAAAACATAATCATCAAAATCGTAAGATAAGTCTAACCTCCCATTAGACCAAATTAATTTTCTATTTGTCAAATCATAGAGAACATCTTGAATAAATTTTGGATTTCCATTAGTGATTTTTAAAATATTTCTCACAAAAGCTTCCGGTGGCTCAGTATTGATTAATTGCTTTATATATTTTGAAACTTCAAAAAAAGTTAGAGGTTGAATATTAATTTTGGAAGGATGAACCATTTTCTTTATCGCCAAGGGATTATTGACGCTAACAATCAGTAAAATTCGGTTCTTAATAATATCTTCAGAAATAAAATTAATGAATCCTACGGTTTGTTCCGTTAAAAATTCACCAGCTCTAATTATAAAAACAATTGGTCTAATTTTCGACAATTCAATAATAACCTTCTTAGCAATTTCATAATCCAGTTTTAATTCTTTTTCCTGAATAGTTATTTTTTTATATTTATCGGAAGAATGGAAAACAAATTCTTTGAATTTTTTACTCATAGCTTCCAAATCTTTAGAAATGTGTTCATCTTGATTTAAATATGATAAATATTCCTTAATCAAAGCAAAGAATGGATCTGAATTATCAAGACTGCAAACATAATCAAAAATAAAGAAATTATCATTCAGAATATGGTATCTGAATAAAGTTAAGATATTATTCTTTCCGGCTCCATAACCGGATATTAAGGTAATAATTTTCCCGTTTCCATCAATGATCAAAGGAACATACGATAAAAGTTCGTGAGAATAATCTTCCCTAACCAAATAACTGCTAAACTGGATACTATTGATAATATTTTTCTTATCTGAATAAGGATATCTTTTTAATGAGAATTTATTAATGTATTCAATTATGGATTCCGGATTTGCTAAACGATTTTCAGGTTTTACTTCTAAAAGCTTTAAAATTAGTTTTTCTAAATTTACCGGAATATCCGGATTTATATCGCGAGGAAAACGTGGAAAGAGATTTTTTAATTTTCCGCTTTTAAAATCAATAATTTCGTTAGTTGTAAAAGGTAAAATCCCGGTTGTCAGTTTATAAAGAATAACACCTAAAGAATAAAAATCGGACATTTTATCATATTTTTTTTTAGAAATAATTTCAGGTGCAATATATGGCAATGTACCGGTTATTGTTTGTTGATTTTCAGTAAAATCCGTGCGTAAAAGCCCATAATCCAAGACTTTCAAATCAACCGTTTTCCCCTTCAAAATATAAAGTATATTCTCCGGTTTTAAATCAAGATGCAAAATATTCTGATTATGAAGAGAATTTAAGGCATAACAAATTTTTACTATAATGTCGTAAATCATATCGATTCGATACGGTTTGAAATAGAAATGATTTAATGTTTTACCCGAATAAAATTCACTAATCACATAGATATGTTTTTTCCAAACACCAAAATCATAAACTCGCACTAAATTCGGATGAATAATTTTGGTAACATGATGCATATCTTCAGCTGTAAAATTTTCATAAAACTTATCCGTATTAATATTCTCAAAATACTTCAAAACCAATATTTTATTTGTTCGCATATCTTGAACCTGATATACTGCGGACCACAAACCGGAACCTAATCTGGCAATAACTTCATATCTGGAATCAATAATCATATTTTACCTCTCATTATCAAATCATCTTTATAAATTTAAAAATACTGTCAAGAATCATAAAGTTAACGTCTTCGGGAAATTCTAATTTCAAAATTAATTTTAATTTGAGCACATTATTCCAAATTAAGGATATCTCTTTCAAACATTAGTTTAAACTTACTTAGCAAAAATGAGGGGTTTATTGATGTCATACATTCAAAACTACCCTTTTTACAATATTTCCCGCCGTGCAAAGAACATGGTTGACATTTTATATTTGACTGTAAAACAATTGCCTTTTTATTCAAAGGTCTAAAACCCAAACTTGTATGAGTGGCTCCAAAAATTGCAATTTGGGGTAAATTTAAAGCTGCAGCGATATGCATTGACCCACTATCATTTGAGATAACTCCATCCATTTGGGATAAAACCGCCGGTAACAATTCCAAATCAGTTGCTCCGCAAATCTCAATCAAATTACCCCCAACCATTCTTTTCAAATTTAGCCCAAGCTCTTTTTCTTTATAAGACCCCATAATTATGAATTGGCAATTCCAACTTTTGGGAACGAGTGAAATAAATTTTGCAAGATAATTTAATGGATACATTTTTGTAGAATGCGTTGCTCCGGGAAAAACAGCAATTTTATACTTTGAAAAATTAAGATTATAATTTGTTAGCAATTCAATAGCCTTGGCAATTGATTGTAGCGAAACGGAAATTTTCGGATAAGAATATTTATCATTAATATTGATTTTCTTCAAAGCAGAGCTATACAAATCCAAAGTACTGTTTATCGACTTTTTAGTTAATTTTTTAACAATCAACCATCTTAAAAAATGTTTTTTATCATAAGAAACAAATTTTTTATAATTAGAATAAAAACGAACCATTCTCGTGCTTAATTTTTTATGTAAATCAATAATCAAATCATACGATTCTTTTTTTAAAACAGCTTTAGTAAGTTGTATCCCGTCCCATTCAATAATCTTATCCACACCGGGAAAAGTTGTTACAATAGGTGCAAATATTTTTTTTGTCAGGTACGATATTTCACTTTCCGGATATCTATTCTTTAGAATTTTTATAATCGGCTGAGTTAATACAACATCACCGAGCGAACTTAATCTTATAATAAGAATCTTCACATTACTTCCTCATTTTTTTTTCATTTGCTAAAATGTCCCAATTCGGTCAACAAATAATTATTGACAGCAAAATACATTCTTTTAAAATTAAATTAGTTTTTATTTAATTAACAAAAAAGGAGGAAATTATGAAAACTAAAATTTTATTTTTACTCGCTATTATGTTGTTATTATTTGCTTGCTCCAATAAAGCAACTTCACCAAAAACCAATGATCTGCTTTCTATTAATAATGATTCCGATCAATTGTCAGGACGAATTATTCATAAAAATCAAGTAATCGATTTGCATTCTATTGATGGAAAACGTGTAGTAAATAGTAGAGATTATACTTTTACACTTATTGGAGAATTACAACCCCCGACAACAGTTGCCGGCGTAGATTTACGAGCTACTCATATTTTTATTAACGGCAATTATGCATATGTAACATATAATAAAGAAGGCGATGTTTTTGCCGGTGGAATCGATATGATAAATATTACTTTTCCGGATATGCCATATGTTGTATCTGAAGGATTATCTGATTTTATTGACATCTCAAGTGTTACCGCAGATTATCAAACAAATAAAATTTACCTCGGAGCTGCAATTAATCCTGATTTGTATCCCCAAGTCAACACTCCGGCAGCTATTTTAGAAATCCCAATTTATAGCTGGTCAATGACAGATGTTACCAATGTTACCGATTTACCAAGTTGGTGTACAAATAGCATTATTGGTGCTCAAGGTTACGTTTTTGCGACTACAGGTAATGCTTTTGGAAACGGTGAAGTTGGAGGAGTTTTTGCTCTTTCTACAGATCCTGCTAATTATATGCAAATAATTGATTCAGATAGATTCAATAATGCTCAATATCTTGATGTTGAAGGAATTAGAGTTGCCGCTATTGAAGGTGGTGCCAATGCAAAACTACATCTTTATAACATTGGTGATGATGATACGGATTCCGAACCACAAATAAATTTAGGAAGTATTGAACCTGTTGACGGTAAAAATACAGTTAAAATTAAAAATGGTATTGCTTATGTTGCTTTAGGTGAAAATGGAATGAAAGCATTTGACGCTTATAATGTTAGTGACACCCCAATTTATTCTTTACCAAAACCAACAGTTCCTGAAGGTGGGGTTTCTACCGATTACATCACAAATGCAGTTTCGGCTGATAATGATTTTGTTTATTTAGCCAATGGAGCCGGCGGATTATACGTTGCTCAAATTCCTGACAATACTAATGACAATCTTACGATTTTAGGAACAATGGAATTTGGTTCTTCAGCTAACTATGTTCAAGCGTGTGAAAATCTTATTTTTGTAGCAAGCGGAACAGGTGGAATTAAAATTATTCAACGCTGTCCTCGAAAAAAATAATTTAAAAATTGTCACGATACAAAAAAATTCTTTCTTTTATTAGAAATAACAGAATTGAAGAATACAAAGCTATTCTAACCAAAGCTCTTTCTTTAAAATATTCTGTTATTTCTTTAAAAGATTACCTAACATTTCAACCTGAAAAAGCATTTATTTTAAGACACGATATAGATTACAAATCCAAAGCAACTTCTATGATGTTCAATATTGAAAGAGATTTAGGCGTTACCGCCAGTTATTATTTTAGGAAATCCACTTTTAACCTTCCATTAATGAAGGAAATAGAAAATTATGGAAGCGAAGCATCTTTACATTTTGAAACCGTTTCGGACTTTGCAAAAGCCAAATCTGTTTATTCCAAAAAAGAGTTAAATAATTTCAAATGGAAAGAGATTTGTTTAAATAACCTCAAAGCCGACATTGATAATTTGAGAAATAATTATGGATTAAAATGCTCAACAATTGCCTCTCATGGTGATCCCCGAAATAATCTAATTGAAACAGCAAACTATTTTCTAACCTGGGAAGAAAATGCATATAAAAAATTGGATATTCAATTAGAAGTTTACAATAAAAATTTTATTAGTTCTTTAGATGCCTATATTTCTGATGACAGCCCTGAAATAAATAATGGCTACCATTACAATAATAATCCGTTTGACGAAATGAAAAAAGGATACTCAAAAATTTTATTTTTGACACATCCTAATCATTGGCATTGGAATTATATTTCAAAGTTAAAAAAAATAACCAAATTAGTTCTTAACGGCGAAACTCAAAAAGATATTGATTTCGATTTATTCTAAATTCATTAGTTTTCGAAATCCGGATATTCAAGTTGAAACTTCTTCTTTTCTTCATCTTTATTGATATTATATTTTTTTATTTTCTTATATAAGGTTGTTCTTTCCAAATCAATCTCATTTGCTGTTTTAGTCATTTTCCAATTATTTTTATTTAGTCGATGAATCAAATATTTTTTTTCAAATAACTCAATAGCATCTTTCATTTTTAATTTATAATACTTATTTAAATCTTCAAAGATAGGGATTTTACGATAATAATATTTATTTATTTTTCTTTTAAAATGTTTAAGGATAACATTATTATATATTCTTGGTTCACTTGCAGAAATTTTACTGCAAAAATTCTGCAATTCCCTAACATTTCCAGGCCAATTATAAGTGAGTAACATATCTTGAATTTTATCTAATTTCAAATAAACCATATTATTGTATTTTTCTTGATTTACTTTGATAAAATATTCAATTAATAAACTAATATCATTTTCTCTTTTTATGACCGGCGGTAAATATATTGAATGTCGTTCAATTCTATAAAACAAATCTGCTCTAAATTTATTTTGAGATACTAGCTCTTCTAAGTCCTCATTTGACGAAAATATTAATCTGACATTCACTTTTTTTACATCACCGCCAACAACTTGAATTTCTTTATTTTCAATTGTTCTTAAAAGTTTAGCCTGAGCTATAGGATTCAAACTGTTAACTTCATCTAAAAAAAGTATTCCCCCTCTGGCTCTTTCAAAAGCTCCACTATGATAAGCACTTGCCCCGGTAAAAGCTCCCTTGGTATGACCGAATAATTCTGAGTCTATCAATGTTTCAGAGAAAGCCGAACAGTTAATAGCCAAAAATCTCTTATTAACTCTATCGGACATTTGATATAGACGGTTTGCAACAATTTCCTTTCCTGTCCCTGTTGCACCTGTAATAAGAATATTATCATTAGTTTGAGATAATTCTTTTATTTGTTCCTTAACATTTTGAATCGCAGTTGATTCTCCAATAAGCGGAAATTCTTTTATTAATTGTTTTCTTAAAGAAACATTTTCAATTTCTAATTTTAAGGACGAATCTTCAAATTGTTTTAAATCTAAAGCATTTCTGACAGTTACAATAACGCTGTTTGTGTTGAAATTTGCCCCTTTTTCAATAAACGAATAAGCACCTAATTTTAGGGCTCGATTAAGATTTTTACTATTTCTTTCTCCGGAAATAATGATAATTTTAGCATTCAATGAATTTGTAGTTTGAAGAATTTTTATAATTTCCAAACCATCATAAAGACTATTCCCTAATTTGATATCTACAAGCACTAATTCAGGATTAAATGTATCTACCTCATCAATAAATTTTTTATATGATGTAGCTATTTTTACTTCATATTTCAATGGTTCCAGTACATTTTTAATTTCTTCCGCAATTTCAATTTCATCATCTAATATCAAAATTCTTTCTTTCATTATTTCCCCAATTTACTTTTTTGTAAATATTATTTATTCTTAAGATGTGTCAACATATAATTTTTTTAAATATCTAACGGAATCAGATTGTCTGAATTGTTTTAATATAAAAAAAGCTTGATTAAATAAACAACTCGGTTTTCATAGATTTGGAGGATAAAATGCAAAATAAGAAAGTTTTTATCTCGTTTGATTTTGAAGGAATCGCTGGTGTAACTTCATGGGAAGAAGTAAATAACAATCAACGATTTAATGAAGTTGCAACGCAACAATTGAATTTTTTCCTACAAGGCTTTTATGAATCCAATCCGCATGGAAAAGTGGTTATTGCAGACTCCCATTCAACAGGACATAATATTATTTGGGAAAAATTAATCGGGAATACCGAATTGATATCAGGATTTCCAAGAAATAATTATATGGTTGAAGGACTAGATGCTTCTTTCGACAGTATAGTTTTTTTTGGATACCATGCACCTATTGGTTATCGAGGAGTAATGGATCATACCTATTCTTCATCTTCGATTTATAGTATGAAAATTAACGGGATAGTTGTTGATGAAGCATACATTAACGCCTTATTTGCTTCCTACTATAATGTTCCTTTAAAATTTGTTTACGGAGATGACGTCATTGTGAATCGGATTAAATCTAAATTGTCGATGAAAATATGCACTCTTGCTTCCAAAAAAGCAATTTCAAGATACGCTGCTCAATCAAAAGCTTTTGAAATAATTAAAGATTCTCTAATTGAATACGGAAGAATATTTTCCGATACGGAGGGTTATCTTTGCAGTTTGCAAAAATCATACACTTGTGAAATCCAATTTGTCTCCACAAACACCGCTTATGTTATTTTAAATTTACCAAATATAGAAAAAATTGACGACCGGAACATTAGATTTTTAGCAACATCTCCAATTGAAATTTATCATACCTTAATGTCTATAGTTCTATTAGCAAAATCAATAGGAAATTAGGAGTCCTTTAATGAAATCTATCTCACTAACCGCAATATTAATTTTATCAATTAATATTTTATTCTCATTCACCCCACATTTTATGTCAGATCCGGCAATTTCTCCAGATGGAAATAAAGTGTGCTTTGTCTATCAAAATGACCTTTGGAGCGTAAACTTTGAGGGTGGAATCGCTCAAAGATTAACCGCAACCGATGCTAATGAGTCCGGACCGGTATATTCTCCGGACGGAAAATTTATTGCTTATTCCTCAAATAAATCCGGAGTTTACGGTATTTATATAATTCCCAAAGATGGTGGGAAAGCAAAATTTATTACTAATGAATCCGGAAGTTTGGTGTCCTGGTATCCAAATGGAAAGTCCTTGTTACTAACCAAACATACCCCCGGTGAACCTACTTTTTTCATCAAAATAAATATTGATAATTTAAAAATAAGCGAAGTTGCCGGAATTGGAGATTTTTATGGAGATATTTCCAAAGATGCTCAACACATAATTTACAATAAGCACGGATATCCATATCGTGAAAAATACAAAGGAACTCTTAATGGTGATTTATGGGAAATCAATTTAAAAAATAATTCTTACACTCAATTGACAAACACGCTTTTTTCCGAACGTTATCCAAAATATTCATATTCTCAAAAGGATGTAATATATTTTTGCCAACCAATAAAAGATGTTTTTCAACTTATGAAAGTAACTAACCACGATTTTTTACATCCTGAACAATTGACATCATTTAAAACCTGGTCTGCTCGTGATATCGATGTCGCCAATAAAAATGACAGAATTGTTTTTGAGCACTTTGATAAGATTTGGAAATATAATCCCCTCACAAAGAAATCTTCCGAATTAAAAATCAGGATTAATGAAGATTGTTCCAATAACCCTATCGTACATAAAAATCTGAAAAACAATGCTGATAATTATGCTGTATCACCAGATGGAAAATGGATTGCTTTTTCATACAAATATGATTTATTCGCAGTTCCAACAAATGGAGGAGAAGTTAAACAACTTACTTTTTCTCAGAATGGTATTGATGAAATTACGATTATGAATGATAATAAAACGGTTTATTTTACATCTTACCTAAAAGGAAATACTGAACTTTTTTCTCTATCAATTACTAATCCTGAAGAAATTAAACATTACGGTTGGAAAAATACTTTTATTAATAGATTGGAACACAGTATAAATGACAAACTTTATCTTTCAATTTCAACAAAAAACAAATCATCGAGACTGGCAGTTTTTAATCCGGAAAATGGTAATTATAGAATTTTGGCAAAGAATAAAGTTGTTTGGACAAATTTTGTTGTTAGCCCTGATTCTACTTACGCATTATATGCCGAAACAAAATCGGAAACTTTCGATAGAATTTTGTATTTATATGATTTTAAATCCGGAAAATCCAAACAGATTTATCAAAACTATGGTTGGATCGGCAATATTTTTTGGGGCAAAGATGGAACTTCCGCATTTTTCAATCAAAGTAAAAATATTGTAAGATTGGATTTATTTGCAAAAAAAGATTTTGAAAATGAAAAAGATAATTGGAAAAAAATATTTGAGCCAAAAAAGAAAACCGAAAAGAAAAAGAAAATCACTACAAAAATTGACTTTAAGAATATCGATTCCAGAATAACATCAATCATTAATAAAGACGGTTGGAATTATATCGTAGCTGTTCCGAATGACTCTACAATTTACTATTGCCATTCTTTTAAAGATAAAAAAGATATTAGATCCATTTCCTACTTTGGCAAAAATGATAAATTATTAAAATCGCTCGGAAACTCAAGCTCAAATATCTCTTATAATTCCAAAACTAAACTACTCTTTGCAATTTCTAACGGCAAATTATTTAAAAGTAAAATTTCAGGAATGGAAAACCCCAAACCAATTGGTTATGAATTTAGCTATGATTATAATAAAAACAAGCTCAATGTAAATGTTTTCTATCAAGCATGGAAAGCTTTTGGAAACGGTTTCTATGATTCAAAAATGCAAGGTGTTAATTGGAATAAAATAGGTAAAAAATATTCTAAGTTCTCAGAATATTTAACCAATACTTCAACTCTCGGAATGGTTGTTGATGAAATGATTGGAGAAGTAAATGCCTCACATACAGGATTTTACGAAAGAGATGAATCTAAAATTAAAAATCTGCCAATTGCTTATCTTGGAGCAGAATTTGATTATAATAATATCCCTCAAAAAGGAATTAAATTTAAAAAAATTTATTTGGGAGCCAAACTGAATCAACCCTTTAATCTTAAAGAAAACGATATTTTATTGGCAGTTGACGGAATTAATATTGATCGGAAACATACTTTAAATTCTCTTTTAACAGATAAGATTAATAAAAAAATAAAATTAAAAATATCACAAAAAGGAAAGATAATTAATGTTGAAATTAAAGGTTTATCCTATTCTCAACAATCAAGATTGCGATATGATAATTGGGTTAATGAAAGAGAAAATATGGTAAATAAATGGTCAAATGGAAAAATAGGATATTTACACATAAAATCGATGGATCAACCAAGTTTAGCAAAATTCAGACAGGATTTATACGCTAAAAATTATGATAAAAAAGCACTTATTATAGATGTTAGAAATAATGGTGGTGGGAGAATTCATAATGATTTGATTGAAGAATTAACTAAAAAACCTTATGGAATTTTAGCAAGAAGATATATGGACGGGAAAAAAGTTCAAACCCCGGCAAATGTTGATTCAATGCCAAAAGTTGTATTGATAAACCAGAACTCATTTTCCGATGCAGAAATTTTTCCACACTTAATAAAAGAGCTCAAACTTGCAACTATAATCGGTGTTGCCACAAGTGGCTCGGTTATCGGCACAAGTCCTCACAAATTAATGGACGGTTCTTCAATGAGAATGCCTTCAAACGGGTGGTGGTTGTTAGATAATACAAATATGGAATCAAATGGTTGTCAACCGGATATAGAGGTTAAAATGTCACCGGAAAATATCATCAATGATAATGATTTACAGCTTAAAAAAGCTGTCGAAGAATTACAAAAACAAATTAAATAAATTGAATAAAAACCGATTAAGACGCATTAATTTGCGTCTTTTTTTGTAGATTTTTGGGGAAAATAATATCCTTGATCATTTCTTTTGAACTCATTAGTTCATCTTTTTCTCAAAATTAATAATTAAATTTACATCTCAAAGTTGACATCAAATATTTAAAAATTAGATTGTCTTTTGAGGTAATAAATGGCTAAAATTAAGATACTATCAGAAGAAGTTGCAAACCGAATTGCTGCGGGTGAAGTTATTGAACGTCCGGCATCTGTTGTTAAAGAATTAGTTGAAAATGCAATTGATTCCGGTGCGGATAAAATTATTGTAACAATTGAAAAAGGCGGCAAAAAGTTTATCAACGTTACAGATAATGGCTCAGGTATGTCTCGCGATGATGCAATATTAGCATTCGAAAGCCATGCCACAAGCAAGATTAGTTCTGTTGATGATATTTTCCATATTTCATCTTTTGGCTTTAGAGGTGAGGCATTGCCTAGTATTGCATCTGTCAGCAGATTAACTTTAACAACAAAGTTAAGTAATGATACTTTAGCCACAAAAGTTATTTTTGAAAGTGGCAAATTAAAAAATATTTCAAAGGTTGCCGGTTTGAATGGAACATCCATATCTGTTGAAAAATTGTTTTCCAATATTCCTGCTCGAAAAAAATTTCTTAAATCTGACCAAGTTGAATTTAAACACATTTTGAATTATCTTCATTACCAATCGGTTGTTCATCCTGAAATTCATTTAAAACTCATTTCTAATGACCGAGAGCGTTTAAATTACCCGGTTGTTAAAACTATGGAAGAAAGATTTAATTCAATATTCGGTTCGGAATTCTACAAAAATGATTTCATCAAGATTAATAAGACTTTTGAAAGTATAACTGTTTTTGGATATATTTCCGGTTTGGAAGAAAAAGGACAATTTTTAAACGATGTCCATTACATTTTCATTAATGGAAGATTTATTAAAGATAAGATTATTTATCACGCTATCAAGACAGCTTACGAACCTTTTATAAAAAAAACTTTTACTTATAAATCAGGGAAACTTCCTCCCTACATTTTATTTCTTAAAATTGATCCGGAATCCATCGACTTCAATGTCCATCCTCAAAAATTAGAAATTAGATTTAGAGATACAAACCTAGTTCACAATTTTGTTAAAGATGTAATTTCAGAATCTTTAACGAATTACGAAGATCAAAAATTTTCTTTAACTGTTTCTAAATTCAAAAATGTCGGAAATTCTAATAAAATCACATCTTATGAAGCCAGAGTTTTCCAAGAAAAAAATGATACACCTCAAACTTATGAAACCGAAATCGGTAAAGTTTATCAACCTGATATTTTCTCAAACAGTTTTTCAGACAAATCTCAAGATGAATCTGAAAATAATTCTGCAAATATTGACCAGCCTTCCTTTGTTAAACCAACAACTTCTTTCACAAAAGAAAATAATAATTTTCATGAAGAAGAATTGGTCAATCCTTGGCAATTGCACCAAAGCTATATTATTATTGAAGTTGAAGATGGCTTAATGCTTATCGACCAACATGCAGCTCACGAAAGAATTCTTTATGAAAAATTGGTCGAACGAATTAGATCCGAGAAAGTTGAATCTCAAAAATTACTCTTCCCTATTGTGATAGATTTACCTTCTTATTTGGCTCCAATGATATTTGATTTAGTTACAGAAAAAATTGAGATGTTTAATAAGGTTGGATTCTTCATAAAAACATTTAGCGGAAATTCAATTATTATTGATGAAATTCCTCCTGAATTAAATGAATTGGAAAGTGATGAAATTTTTATCGAAATATTAAAACAACTCCAAATTGAATTTGAACAAACGGAGAACTTTAGAGAAAGTTTGGCAAAATCAATTTCCTGTAAAGCTGCCATAAAAGCCGGTCAAAAAATGTCTAAAAAAGAAATGCTTTATCTTATTAATGATTTGTTTGCCTGCAAAGTTCCTTATTTTTGTCCTCACGGAAGACCTCTAATGTTCAAATTATCTCTAAATGAAATTGAAAAAAGATTTAAAAGAATAGAATGATACCGATAATTACAATTCAAGGACCGACAGCGGTTGGTAAAAGTTCATTAGCAATTAAATTAGCGAAAGAATTAAATACAGAGATAATTTCTGCTGATTCCCGTCAAATCTATCGATTTACAAATATCGGAACCGCAAAACCAAGTCCGGCCGAAATGGCAGAGGTTAAACATCATCTAATAAACATAAAAAATCCTGATGAAAAATACAACGCCGGAGATTTTGTAAAGGATGCTGATAAAATTATCAATGATTTGCATTCCAAAAATAAAATTCCAATTATAGTTGGCGGAACTGCTTTTTACATCAAATCTTTAATTTTCGGTCTTTTTAAATCTCAAGAAATTCCTCAAAAAATTAAAGATGATATTAACAAACTTTTGATTGAAAAAGGCAATGATTATCTTTATGAAATTCTTAAAGAAAAAGATCCTGAATCAGCTGATAGAATTCATAAAAATGACACATATCGTTTAGTTAGATCTTTGGAAATATATGAAGCGACAGGGAAAAAAATAAATGAACATTGGAAAGAACAAAAAAAGGCAATTCGTTATGATAGTTTCAATATTTTGGTTGTTGATGATAGAGAACGCCTTTATGAAAGAATAAATAACCGCATTGACTTCATGATTCAAAACGGACTTTTAAACGAAGTTGATAATCTGTTAAAACTTGGTTTTCACTTCTCTGATCCCGGCTTAAATTCAGTTGGTTATATTGAATGGAAGTCCTTTTTTAATAAAATAACAAGTATAGAAGAATGCATTGATAAAATTAAACAAAATTCTAGACATTATGCAAAACGTCAGCTAACTTGGTATCGTAAAGTAGATTTTGATTTGACATTAACATCAAATCAGATTATTCTTTCAGAGATTTTGACAAAAATTAAAGCAAAAAATAACTTTGGTGGTAATAAATGATAGTTGCAAAAATTAATGATTATGAAATTTTAGATACTGATGTCCAACACGAGATAATCTGCCTTTTAGCTCATTCAATGATTAAAGAAATCACGAAAGATGTTAAAAGAAAAATTATCGAACGAATTATAGATGAACACTTATTGATAGAAGAAGCTACACGTTGCCATACTGAAGTAGATCCAACCGAGGTCGAAATGAGCTATATTGATAATGTTATGCTTTTTGAATCAGAGGAAGATTTTAATAATTTATTAAAAAAAATGAATATGGATATTCCGGCTATCAAACAAAGATTTTATAATAAAATTTTAATTAAAAAATATATCGCCAATCTTTGTAAAAATACCCCGGGATGTACTGCTGAATTTATTGCCAAATTTTATTCCGAAAACAAAAACTATTTTCTCACCGAACCGCAGGTTAATGTTTTAAATTTTGTTATTCCAAACACAATTGAAAATTCAGAGAACATTATCTTTGATATTAGAAGTAAAATCCGAACCATTGAAGATTTTCTTAAAATTACAAAAGATTTATGTGCAAGTAATAAAAAATATTATTTCTCTGAATTAGGATTTATCTCACGCGGAGAAATGGTTAAAGATTTCGAAGATGTTGCTTTTTCATTAAAAATTAATCAAATTTCCGTTCCTTTTAAAACTATTCTCGGCCAACATATTATCGCTGTAATTGATAAAAAAGAGCCTTGTATTACAAAAGTAAATATTCTTCAAGATTCTTTGACCAAAAGAGTTAAAGAAATAGAATCGGAATTAGCAATAATCAAACACATAAAAAAATTAAGAGAAAATGCTGATATTATAATTTATGAGGAGTTCCTTTCATGAAAAGATTTATCGTCATCGTTTTAGACGGTGTTGGAGCAGGTGAATTACCGGATGCAAAAGAATTTGGTGATTCAGGAGCATTTACACTTCTTCATGTTTTTCAAACAAATCCAAAAATAAAATTACCAAATCTACAAAAAGCCGGTATTGGAAATCTAATAAAATCAAAGATTATCCCCGAAACTAAAACGCCTACTTTTGCAATAGGGAAATTAGCAGAAAAAGCAAAAGGTAAGGATTCTACAACCGGTCATTGGGAAATCTCAGGATTGGATGTAAAAACGCAATTTCCAACATATCCAAATGGCTTCCCAAAATCAATATTGGATAAATTTATTAAACTCACCGGTGTTCCCGGAATTTTAGTTAATTCAACTTATTCAGGAACTGAAGTTTTAAAAGATTATGGAGAGGAACATCTTAGAACCAAAAAGCCGATTATTTACACTTCCGCTGATAGCGTTTTTCAAATAGCTTGCCATGAAGAAATTTATCCAATTGATGAACTATACAAAATGTGCGAAATTGCAAGATTCAAAGTCTTTAATGATGAACAAAATATTGGAAGAGTTATCGCCAGACCATTTTTAGGTAAATCTTCAAAAGACTTTTATAGAACGACTCACAGAAAAGATTTTTCAGTAACTCCGAATTATGGCACAATCATGGATATTTTGACTAAACATAAAATCACAGTTGCAGGCGTTGGAAAAATAGAAGATCTTTTCGCTAATCGAGGATTGACTCTTTCAAATCATACTCCAACCAATGTTGAAGGTATTGAGCAAACTATTGATTTCCTAAAAGAAATTGAAAATGGATTTATCTTTACTAATCTTGTTGATTTTGATTCAACTTGGGGGCATCGCAGAAATTCAAAAGGTTTTGCAAAAGGATTAGAATACTTTGATCAAAAACTGCCGGAAATTCAAGCTGTTATGAAAGATGACGATATTCTCATATTAACTGCCGATCATGGTTGCGATCCTACTTTTAAAGGAACTGACCACACTCGAGAGTACATCCCACTTTTGGTTTATGGAAAAAATATCAAACCTGTTGATTTAGGAATTCGAAATACTTTTGCAGACATTGCAGCTACAATTTCCGATTTTTTCAAAGTAGAAAAACCGGAAATAGGTACGAGCTTTTTGAATAATATAAGTGGCTAAAAAAATTTCCGATTATTAATAATTAATAATTTTCTTGATATGTTTGAGAGCATTATTTTAAATTGTATTGCAAAAGACTCGGATGTAATTGTCGAAAGGATGAATTTAAGAAAATAAGAGTTCAAGGTATTGTTAAGATTTGTTAAATTGTTTCAAAACTAATATTTATAATAATTCTTAAAATGGAGAAATAACCTTATGAGTGAAACACGAGAAAGATATATTAACCTCTTTACCGACTACGGTTTTAAGAGAGTTTTTGGAACTGAAATGAACAAGGACCTTCTAATTGATTTTTTAAATGAACTTTTAAAAGGTAAAGAGAAAAAAATTGTAAGTCTAAACTATTTGCCTTCAGAACAAATAAGCAGAACCGAAATCGACAGGAAAGCCATTTATGACCTCTATTGTGAAAACGAAGACGGCGAAAAATTTATCGTGGAATTACAAAAAGCAAAACAGAAGTTTTTTAAAGACAGATCTATCTATTACTCCACATTCCCAATTCAACATCAAGCAGAAAAAGGTGATTGGAATTATGAGCTAAAAGCTGTTTATACTGTTGGCATTTTGGATTTTATTTTTAGTGAAGATGAAAAACATATTGATGATATAAAAGAAAAACATATAGAAAATGTTGAAGATGACATAGTTACAATTGTAAGATTAATTAATGAAAAAACGGGAAAAGTTTTTTATAATAAGTTAACCTATGTTTATTTAGAGATTCCTAAATTTAATAAAAAATTAGAAGAAATAGAAACCCATTTTGAAAAGTGGCTTTATATTTTTAGATATCTTCATAGATTACAAAAAAGACCAATCGCTCTGCAAGAAAAAATATTTAACAAA
>JAMOQM010000057.1 GCA_027064005.1 Candidatus Cloacimonadota bacterium
GATTCCTAAATTTAATAAAAAATTAGAAGAAATAGAAACCCATTTTGAAAAGTGGCTTTATATTTTTAGATATCTTCATAGATTACAAAAAAGACCAATCGCTCTGCAAGAAAAAATATTTAACAAATTGTTTGAAACTGCAGAAATTTCAAAGTTTACTCATGACGAATATACTGCCTACGAAACCAGTTTAAAAGCTCATAGAGATTACAAAAACACCCTAGATTTTGCTAAAGAAGAAGGTTTTGAAAAAGGCAAGATAGAAGGTAAAATGGAAATAGCTATTAATTTATTAGACATTTTAGACGATAAAACAATAGCATTAAAAACAGGATTTACGGAAAGTGAAATTAAAAAATTAAGAAAAAGGACTTTGTAAGAAGTCATATTGCTACCTTTTTTACATTTTAACATCACCCGTTTTTGGGTACAAAAATAATTATTTAATTGTAGGAGATTTTATGGCAACTTTAGGTGTAAATATCGATCACGTTGCAACATTACGTCAAGCACGTCTCGGAAAAGAACCGGATACTTTATTTGCTGCAGCAATCGCTGAACAAAACGGAGCAGATCAAATTACAATTCATCTTCGAGAAGACAGAAGACATATGCAACTTTGGGATTTGAAAATGTTGAAAAAAACCGTTCAAACAAAATTAAATTTGGAAATGGCTGCAGTTGATGAAATTGTCAATATTGCCTGTTCAATCAAACCGGACACTGTAACTTTGGTTCCGGAAAAAAGAGAAGAATTAACAACAGAAGGTGGTTTAAACCTAAAAATCGAGAATATTGAAAAATATATCAAACAACTAAAAGATAACAATATTGAAGTTAGCGTTTTCATTGAACCAAATTTAGAAATGATAAAATTAGCAAAAGAATTAGGAGCTGATGCTGTTGAAATTCACACTGGAAAATATGCAAATCTTACAGATAAAAAAGAAATTGAAAACGAGATCTTAAGAATTAAAAAAGCAGCCAAATTAATAAAAACCGGTGGAATGAGATTAGCTGCCGGTCATGGGCTGAATTATCATAATATTCTTCCGATTCTGGAATTGAATTTAATTGAAGAATATAATATTGGGCATAGTATTATTTCTCGAGCAGTTTTCTTTGGAATGGCAGAAGCTGTTTCAAAGATGAAATCAATGATTAATGGAATATTTTAAAAAGGTCTTCGGACCTTTTTTTTACGTAATTTCCCCTAAATAAATATTTATATTTTTTAGCACTCTTATTTTTTTTAAGATCTGATTAATGTTTAAAATTAGATAAAAATCCCTCTAAAATCCTTATCTTGATGCCTTTTTTCATAAGAACACTCCCTCTCCTCAAATAAATTAATTGACACTAAAATTCATCATTAAAATTACTGTTTAAAAAATAAGGAATAAGTTTTTTATGAATATAATAAAGAATAAAACAGGCTGGGTCGAAGTTATCTGCGGAAGTATGTATAGCGGAAAGACAGAAGAGCTTATAAGAAGAATTAGAAGAGCGGACTACGCAAAGCAAAAAATACAAGTTTTTAAGCCGGCAATAGATAATAGATATGATGAAACAAATATTGTTTCTCATAACAAAGTTCAATTTGAATCAATTCCGGTAAACAATGTTCAAGAAATCAGAAATCAAGTTAATGATGACACCGAAGTTGTTGCAATCGATGAAGTACAATTTTTCTCAGATGAAATAGTAAATTTATGTAATGATTTAGCTGATAGCGGCAAACGGGTTATCGTTGCCGGTTTAGATCAAGATTATACGGGAAAACCTTTTGGTCCTATGCCGTCATTATTATGTATTGCAGAATATATTACCAAAAACCTCGCAATATGTGTTAAATGCGGAAACCCTGCTAATCGAACCCAAAGATTAATTCATAATGATAAAAAAATTCTTGTCGGAACCAGTGATATGTATGAAGCAAGATGTCGAAATTGCCATACAAAGGAGTCATAATGCAGATATTACAACTTCTTATTATCGCAATTGCTAAACTTCTAAACATCGTATTTAGTGCTTATGAGTTAGCTTTTGTTGTAACTGCCATACTTTCATGGTTTTCTCCGGATCCTTACAATCCTCTTTATAGATTGTTGTTAAGAATGACTGATCCGGTATTAAATTTTATTCGTCGATATGTACCTGCTTATGGTGTTGATTTTTCACCATTTATTGCATTATTACTTTTTCAATATATAGGACAAGGTTTTCTAGTAAAAACCCTCTATATTATTGCTTCATCTTTATAAATTAAAGGAGTTATTGTGGAAAAAATTAAATTAATCCCTGCCGATATTTTAAGTAAAACTTTTTCTGGTCAAATGTTTGGGTATAATAAAAAAGAGGTGGAATCATTTTTAGAAATGATAGCAAATCAATTAGAAGAAATGATGCAAGAAAAGAATGAAGGTCTAAATTTGGAAGATACTATTGATGAAGATTCTAATCCTCAAATTCCTGATAAAAATCTTATAAGCAATGCTTTAATCATTGCGGAACAAACAAAAAAAGATATCATTGATAATGCAAAAAATGAAGCCGAAAATATAAAAAAATCAGCAGAGTTAAAAGCTAAAAAAATGATAAGCGATGCTCAACAATATTTAAATGTTATGGAACATGAATATATCAATCTTAAAGATAAAAAGAAAGATTTTTTATTACATTTTAAATCAGAAATAGAGATTCTTCTAGAAAGAATTAATAATGATCCGCTTTTTAACGTAAAAACAAAAACAGATAATAAAGGAGAAAATAATGATCAATGAAGCAGTAAATTTTATTCAATCTCAGACTACGATAATTCCTAAAATTGGCATTATACTTGGAACCGGGCTTAATTCCTTAGCCGATATGGTAGAAAATGCCATCATAATTCCTTATAATTTAATTCCGGGATTTAAAGTTTCAACTGCTCCATCCCATTCAGGAAAATTAATTCTTGGAAAAATAAACGGAACAAATGTCATTTTGATGCAAGGCAGACTTCATTATTATGAAGGATATAAAATGACAGATATTGTTTTTCCGGTTCGTGTAATGAAAAAATTGGGAATTTCTCATCTTTTTGTAACAAATGCTTCAGGAAGTCTAAATGTAGATTTCACACCGGGATCATTAGTTTTACTTAAAAATCATATAAATTTTATGGGAACAAATCCACTTATCGGTGAAAATTTCGATGAATTCGGCGAAAGATTTCCAAGTATGAATGATCCTTATAATTCTGAATTAAGAAAAGCAGCCATGAATATCGCTAATGAAAACGGAATCAAACTTCATACAGGCGTTTATGTCGCTGTTAGCGGACCAAGCTTGGAAACAAAATCAGAATCGTTAATGTTACAAGGTTTTGGAGCAGATTTAGTAGGAATGTCAACAGTTCCTGAAGTTATCGTTGCTGTTCACGCAGGTATCAAAGTTTTAGCAATTTCTGTTGTTACAAATTATAGTAATATTTTCCATAGCAAAGCTCATTCTCAAGAAGAAATAAGAATAAATGCTGCTAAAGCAAAATCTCACCTTGAAACAATTATATTATCATTAATAAAAAACATCTAAGGAGAATTATACATAATGTCAACTAAACCACTATCTGATGAACAATTAGAAGAATATAAAAAAATTCTCGTCGCAGACAGAAACAAATCTTTAAAAATAATAAAAGAAATTACAGATTTTATGAAAGAAGGTTTTGCTGAAAGTTCAGGAGACCTGGGCTCATATTCAATTCATCAAGCTGATAACAGTTCAAGTGTTGAATATTATAACAAGCAAATTTACCTATTAGAAAAACAACAAGAAAAGCTTAAAAGAATAAATCAATCTTTAGAACAAATTTATGATAAAACTTATGGAATATGCCAACTTTGCGGAAAATATATTCAACCTACTCGGCTAAGAATCATACCTTTTGCAAAATATTGCATCGAATGTAAAACTAAAGAAGAGAAAAGACATACTAGTATATGAAAAAACATATATATTTCTTAATTAGCTTTGTCCTAATATTGTTAGATCAAATAAGTAAATACATTATTAGAATACAGGTACCAAATTTTCATTCAATAGCAGTGATTGGTAACTTTTTTAAAATAACTCATCTCCAAAATACCGGTGCGGCATTTAGTTTATCTTTTGGAAGTTTATTGCTAAATAAAATAATATTTTTAACGGTTACATTGTTAGTTCTAATCGTATTTATTATTCTTCTTTGGAAATCTAATTCTAAGTTTAATAGTTTGATTTACAGCTTAATTATTGCAGGTGCCACAGGAAACTTTATTGACAGATTAACGATGGGAAGCGTTACTGATTTTCTGGACTTTGATTTCCCGGATTTTATTATCCAACGTTGGCCTGTTTTCAATCTTGCAGACAGTACAATAGTGATTGCAATGGCTTTACTTATATATGGTGAATTTTTTATAAATAACAAGAATGATTCGAAGGAGGATAAATGAAAAAAATAATAGTTCTGATTTTAGCTTTATCTATCGGTTTACTTTTTGCCGATAATGAAATTCAAATCAGTGAAATTCAAACTAACATTGATGAATACGATGGACAACAAGTTACAATTGAAGGTATCGTAACAATTGGTACCGGAGTTCTTCATGCCACTCAATTTAAAGCTTATGTTGAAGATAATTCAGGTTATGGAATTGAAATTTTTGATTATAATTCAACCGCTCAATACCAAACTGATTTTGTACCGGGTACAAAAGTTAATGTAACAGGAACTGTTGATAATTATGTCAGCACCAATGGTGATGCAACAACGGAAATCAAAGACTTTACCTATACTGTAATCAGTACCGGAAACGATGTTCCTTTTGAAGAAAAAACCATCTCGCAACTTCTCTCTTATTCAGCAGATGATATTTCTCAATTAGAAGGAAAAAGAGTTGCTTTTGAAGGTACTTTAAGTGAAGATCCATATTATGCCGGTGGTGGTTATAACGTAAACGTACAAAATGAAAATGGTCAATCTGTAACGGCTCGCGTTTGGGATACAACTCAAATCGATGTTAGCTCTTTTGGACCGGGCTTACCTTTAAAAGTTTATGGTGTAATCGGTTCATACCATCAAAGTATTCAGATTATTCCCGGATATGATTCTGACTTAGTTATTTTACTCACAGATCCACAAATCAAAAGTGTAATTTTCACCCCGAATACTCCATTTATCGATCAGGAAATAACTGTTCGTGCAAATGTTGTAGATTATGACGGTACACTGGAATCAGTAAAATTGTTTTATAAAGTTCAAGGCGATACTGATTTTACTTCTATCGATATGGAATCCGGAGATTATTATCAAGGTATAATTCCTTCAATGGAACATTTTACCGATAACACAAATAATCCCGAAGACTTTATCTTTTATATAGAAGCAACCGATAATGACGGAAATGTTTCAACTTCAAACAATTATCTTATTGAAGTTGTTCCCTATTCTCCGGTTATTACTGAAATGGAAAGAGTAAATACACCAAATTTAAACGAACCTTTAGAAATTCGTGCGAATATTACAGATATTGATGGCAATGTTCAATCTGCTGAAATTCATTATTCCTTAGATTTTTCAGATAAAGATAATGTTGTTGCTATGACTCAAGAAGATGATAGCGATTATTACAATGGCTCAGTTCCCGCCCAATCCGCCGGAACAACAGTTAATATCTCTGTTTACGCAGTTGATGACAGTGGTTTGGTTTCAGTTAAATCTCTTGATGACTCAGGTAATGAATTAACCTATACCTATCCTGTTTTAAGCCAAAGAGCTCTTTTGAAAGTAAATCCAAAACCGTTTGATCCATATCACGGAGAGAAAATTAAAATCAAATTCAATTCTAAAGAAGGTGATAAGGTTATTTTACGAATTTATAATTCCGAAGGTCTTTTAGTTTATACACCTAAAAATGAACTTATTCATTATGATGTTACTGCCACTGATCCTTACTCTTCATATTATGAATGGAATGGAAAAAACAAAACCGGTTCTCTACTTCCAATGGGTTTATATATTGTTTATTTAGAAACAGATGACGTACAAACCGGTAATAAAAAAACAGCTAAAGCTCCGATCGTTATCGGAACATCATTGAAATAAGGTGGATAAAATGAAAAAAATAATATTATTAATCAGTACTTTGTTTGTCGTTACCTTCCTAAACGCTATATTTAATGATTACGAACCGTCACCGCGTTCTCGTGCAATGGGTGGTGCGGTTACTTCTTTATCTGATAATGCTTATGCAACTTTTTATAATCCGGCTTCAGGAATAGGTTTATCAAACAATTTTTCATTCAGTTATACAAAACCTTTTAGTAACGACTTTAATACTTTAAGTGCAGCAATATTCTCAATGAAACTTCCTAAAAAAGCAGGTGTTGTAAGTGTTGGACTTCAATCGTTTGATGTTGATTATGAAGATGTTAATCTCCTTTCAGAAAAAGTTTATGCAATGTCTCATTCTTTCAGATTATTAAAGGATGTCCATTCTGAAATCAATTTCGGTTATGGTTTTAATCTGTATCATTTATCTATAGAATCGATGGGAAATCAAACATCTTTCGGATTTAATGCCGGTATGTTGGCAACCCTTCATAACAGAACCAATGTTGGATTTTACATTCAAAATTTAAATAATCCAAAAGTTGGTGAAAATAATGATCAAGCCCTTCCTCAAAAAATTGCAGCTTCGATTTCTTATATTCCTTTCCCAACAATTATCACTTCTTTTGAGCTTCAAAAAGCAATCAATACTGATGTTGATAGTAAAACGGAAATCCATACAGGTGCTGAAATTACCGTTTATAAATACCTAAAATTACGCTTCGGTTTAAGAAATAATCCGGCACAATATTCAATGGGTTTTGGATTAAACGTAAAAAATGTCTTGATTGATTATGCCTTTGCAACACATACTATTGGTGATACACATCAGGTAAGTATTGGTTTTAAATTTTAAACAGAGAGGTTATTATGAGTAAAAAAGAAAAGCGAACAGTTGAATCCAAAAGCAGTTTTTTAACTACGAACATTATTAAAATCTTTTTTGATTTCATTAAGCATATTTTAAAAGATTTTGAACAAACAAGATCGGTTAATAAAATTGATAAGTTTTCTCAAGAATTCTCAAACTTGGAACATCTTGTAATTAAATTAGATGATAAACTTCAAGAAAATAGAAGAATGATTGAGTCTTTAAAAACTCAACTTTTATGGGAACATCTTATTTTATTTGCTTTGATTGTAACCATTTTAATCCAAATATTAAATGGATAAATTATTCATTAATTTAAAAACAGCTCTAATCGGGCTGTTTTTTTAATTTAGATAATTATGAGTATTTTCAACATCTTATTAATTGCAATCGGTTTAAGTATGGATGCCTTTGCCGTTTCAATTTCCCTGGGAATTCAGGCAAAGAAATTAAATTTTCGAAAACTATTTCTGCCTTCTGCAATGTTCGGATTATTTCAAGGTTTTATGCCAATTATCGGTTGGTATTTCGGATTGAGTTTTCGCAGATATATCGAAAGATTTTCTCCGGTGGTTGCTTTTATTTTATTATTTGCTATCGGTGTTAAAATGATTATTGAAAGCCAAAATGCAGATGAAAATAAAAGTGAAAATTATGATAAATTAACCGTAATTTTAATTTTGGCAATTGCCACCAGTATTGATGCTCTTGCTGTCGGAATTTCCTTTTCCGTTCTGAAAACAGCTATTTATTCACCCGCATTGATAATTACAATAACAACATTTCTATTCAGTTTTATCGGAATAATTTTGGGGCACAAATTATCAAACGTCCGCAAAGATTATATAGAAATCACCGGTGGTTTGATTCTTATTTTTATCGGTTTCAAAATACTTTTCCCGCAAATTAAAAATTTCTTTTAATTCTCTACTTTGATTTGGTTTCTGCCAAATATAAACTTCTGATAAAAGGTGTAATAAAAGAATTAGGATTTTGATTGAGAAACTTTTTCATATCTTCCAAATTTCCATCTTCTTTCATTTTTTCATATTTGGCATAATTATTAAAAATCGTATCTTTAAGAGTTGAGTTGTTAAAATAATTTGATTCTTTTTCAAGCAAATTTTTAGTCCATTCAGAAGCCGTAATATAATAAAATTCATTTTTTGATGTTTTATACAACTCTTTAACATCAGAAATTGCTGTTTTTTCTTTATATATTTTATTTTTAAAATAAGCAGCAAAGAAAGATTTCTTTTCTTTTGGACTCACATTTTTCAGATAATAATAATATTTTATCATTTCATTTGTACTTTCATTCTCTGATTGTTTTAAAACTACTTCCGTTAATAGTGAATCGACATCCGACTTATTATTTAAAAAAGATGACACAAAATTATAGAGAGTTAATTTATTCATTATTTTTGATTGTCCGCTAAATTTCTTATTCAGCTTTCTAATTAAAGTATCGGCTTTAACAAAATTACTTTTAGCAAAATAGTAATTTATCACATCAAAATCCATTTCTACTTTATCCAAAAAATATGTATTAAGTTTTGCTTGTTTGATGTTTTCTAAATATTCAGCATCTTTATCTTCCAAAATCGCTATCTTAGCCATCAAAAGATATGAATCCCGAATAATAGATGACTTGTATTTTAATCTCCCGGAATAGAGACTTTTATGAGAAAGAATCTTATTTAGAATATCCTGTGCCGTTTTAATCTTATTTTGAATAACATATATTTTTGCCAACTCTAAATTAGATTGTGAAATTACAATTCGATCGCTATAGTTTTCCACAATATATTTGTAAACTTTTTCGGCATTCAGATAATCTTTATTTTTCAAAAGATGTTCGGCGAATCTTTTTATCTCGTTTAAACTAGTGTATTTATAATGTTTAAACGCTTCCTCAAAATCTTTCCGTTCAAAATAAACTTCAGCTAAAACACTCTGAATTGAAGGATTTTTATTAGAATCATATTTATACAAAAGAGCTATTTTTCCCGGTGAATTCCCAACAATTTTCTTAATTAAAGATGAGATGTAGAATTTATAGCTTTTATGTTTTTTTAGATATGAGAAATATTCATCAATAGATTTTTCATATTCGCCTTTCAGATTATAATCTCTCGCAAGAGACATTGCCAAATATTCATCGTCATCTATAATTTTTCTGGCTTTAAAAATCAAATCAATTGCGAAATCTATTTGATTTGCAGATTCAAAAACTCGAATTAAAGTTGCATAAGAATTTATATTATTCTGATTGTTTTTCAAATATTCTACAGCCAAATTTTTCGCTTCCTCAATTTTACCCTTTTTCAAATAAAGTTGAATTTGCAAATTGGAAAACGTAAATCCCTTTAAAACATTTTTATTTAATTTGAGAATTTTTTCTGCTGTTTTTGTAGAATCCGCTCTAATCATCAATCTAATCATATCTTGAAGAATTTTCTGATCTTGGGGATATTTTTCCTGAGCAATTTTATATAATCTAATCGCCTTTGAATAATTTTGCCTATATTCATATTGTCTGGCTTGATTCATAATCATCTTCTTTTCGTTAATAGAAAAGATGTTGAAAGTCAAAAGCAGGAATAAGATAGTGATAAATATTCTATTCATTTGAATCTCCGGTATCGTTTAACATTTCATTAATTTTATTGAGATATTTTCTAATTAAAGCCTGTTGTTCGGGAGTAAAATTATTTATTTCATTTTCCAGCAATGCGTTAGAACTTTCAGAATCGTTATTTTTCCCATTAATTTTCGCATCCCATTTTTTTTGTTCCGCTGTTTCCGCTTTTCGTTTTTTAGATTTATCACGAGTATGAATTGATTTTTGAGCATCCAATAATCTGGAAATTATACGATTTTGTTTTTCGATAATCTCATTATTAATTTGATTCTTATTAATTTGTTTTGCGATTTGTTTCAAATCATCAATAATTTTTTGGAGAGAATATGTTTGTTTTTGAGCTGAATTATTTGTCTGCAAAACTCGTTCTAAATTATTTGCCAATTGTTCTTCTTGAGCAGCAATCCGTCTCATTTGCGAAAGTGCTTTTTGCGATAAGCGTTTTTGTCCTTGTCCGGATTGGGACATTTCATTCATCAACTTTTGCGTTAACATATTCATCATCATCTGTTGCTTACCCATACTTTGCAATTGTTTCATCAAAGATTCCATTCCTCCTCCCCCGCCTTGAGAATTGGACATTGATTGCAAAAGGTCATAAGTCATAAAATTAAAACCTTTCGAAATAGCTTTAAAATGATCTTTCATATCCCATCTTTTATTATCATTAATATCCTTAAACATTTGCTGAAAAGCTTTCCGGGTGGAGTTATAATCATAAACAAATTTCGGATTTATCATCATTATTATCATTGGTTGGGAAAACAATTTATTAATAGTAATTTTCAAAGCTTCAGAACTTGCAATTTGTTCGGATAGAATATCAAAGGGATTTCCAACATATTTTTTTGTAGAATTAGATTGAATTTGAGCCAGAATAAACAATCTCTTTAAAGTATCGTCAACAAGTTTTCCCATTTCTGCCTGCTGTCCTGAACCCATCATTGACTGCATTTGTTTAATCATTCGCGTCATTTGTTCCATTTTTTTAAGAGCATTTTTTTGAAATTGAGATGATTCGTCCATTTTCCCTTTTGACATTTTATTTTGACTTTTTTGCAGATCGTTTTTTAAAGAATCGGATTCAGCCATTTTTTTCAAATCTTCCGCCATTTTGGAAAGCTCTTTATCTTTTTTTAGCATTTCGCTCATTTTCTCGATTTGTTTTTGTAAATCGGTGAGTTTATCTTCAATTTGTTTTTGTTCTTTTTGAAGATTTTCTTTATTCTCAGATTTGTTTTCTGTTTTTTTCAAAAGCTCTTTTTGCTGTTTTTGAAGTTCTTCCAGCATTTTTTGACTTTTATTTACTTCCTGTTCTTTTTTTATTTTCTCCAGCAATTTAATTGTTTCATCTATTTTTTTCTCATAATCTTTCAAAGATTGTTCAAAATTTTCCAAAGCTTTTTTCATCATTTCCGGACTGATTGAATCCATCGATTGTTGTAATTTCTTCATAGCATCTTTAAGTTTTTGATCGGAAATTTCATCCATAAGTTCTTTAATTTTCTTCATCTTTTTCATTAACTCATCAGAAGCTGCGTTATTTTTTTCATATTTTTTAATAATCTTTTGATAATTATCAATCATCTTTTTCATTTCTTCATTTGCTTGTTTTTGTTTTTGCAGAAAATTTTTTACATCTTTTTTATCTTTCCAATCAACTTTATCTTTTCGTGCTAAATCTCTTCTTTTTTGTTCAACCGCTTTTTTCAGTTTTTTTACTTCTTGCAATTTATTTTTGAAATCATTTTGATTCTTCTTTTCTTGAGAATCAACTTCCTTAAAAATTTCCTCCATACTTGGAAATCGCAGATAATATTTTTCACTTTGACTTTTATGATGATTGTTATCGGAAATTTCTGTCCAATAAACAACTCTATCGCCGGTCATCAAAAAATGTTTTGAGAGATCAAAAGAATATTCAAAAGAAAGAGGATTTTGTAACTTGCCTGCAAGCAGGACATTTTTGTAAGACTTTTCTTTAATTTGATAATTTAGATACAGGTTTTTCAAGCCAAAATCATCCGAAGCGACAATCTTCAATTTAGTCTTCATATCTTTAGTAATAACCGTATCTCTTCCCGGTGAAACGATTTCTATTTGTGGAAAATTGTCCGGAATAATATTAATTTGTTTAGCGGCATTTTCGACTTTATCTCCGCGAATATCAATCAAATTAAAATGATAATTCATCTTTTTATCTACTCTGAAATTTGTTTTATATCTCTTATTTGAAAGCATTTCCAGCTTCTTTTTCTTTCCATTTGAAAAAACAATTTCGGCTGTTTGCAATTTATTATTGGTTTTAATAATCAAAGTAATTCTACTTTTTTTATACACCTCAAAATTACCGTCAGTTTCCTTATTAATCAACGGTTTAAGATGAGTAAATTTCGGATAATGTAGATTGGCTGACATTTTTAGAATAATAGGCATTTCATAAACATTTACTTTGAAGGTATCTGAGACCGCATATTTGTTTTTTGCAAAATAAGTAAATTCAGTATTTATATCAAAAAGTTCTTTAGTCTGATTAAAAAATTTACTTTGAGAAGTTTTGCCATTTTTTACAATATAGAGATAAGTTGGAATATTTTTCTCATCATAAAATTCCTTGATTTTAATGTCCGAACCTCTTTTAATTTCCACATTTCCCGGTTGAAGTTCAATATGTTTAGAATGCTGTTTCTTCTCGATTTTAGATAACCAATACCATTTCCACGAAGTTTTAACAGATTTAGGATTAATAAAATAAATCCCCGAAATAGATGCAACAAGAATACTTAGAATTAAAATTTTCTTAATTGGAAATTTAGGAATGATTTGAGACTCGGAAACCTTATTTACTTTGGCAAAAATTTTTTTCAAAATTTCCTCATCATAATCATCTTTTTTATTCAATAATTCTAATGAATTCAAATAAGTTTCGTGTTTATCATTATTCAAAGAATCCAGATATTTTGCCCCTTTTGACAGATCCCAACGTGAATTATAGTTTACCAAAATGAGAAATAAAAGCATCAAAGTGGTAGGTATTTTTATGATAATCAGAATGAAAAATTTTACCGTATCCTGAAAATTCGTCATTGATGTGAAAATCCAAGTTAAAGAAAATGAGAGCAATAA
>JAMOQM010000058.1 GCA_027064005.1 Candidatus Cloacimonadota bacterium
TGAGATTGAAAAATTCCAGCCAAATTTGAAAGGAAAAGCTGTTTCAGATTCTAAACAGAAAAATAATGTTCCAAAAAATCAAGAAGCTAAAATTGATTTGAAAAATGGCGAAAATTCTTCTAAAGAAAAAACTTCTTTTAGAAAATTAGATAAATCTACAATCAATCATCATAAAGAAAATATTAGCGTTGAAAATAATAGTCATTTTAAAACATCTAACTTGTTGAATAGCAAGAATATAACACTTGGGGATTTTGAAGAATTTTTGTCAGTAAATGGTTTCTATAATAAAAAATCTAAAATTACGAACGACAAATTATCGCCGCAAAAATTGGCATATAGATTGCATAATATAGAGAGTAAACTTACGAAAAGATCTTTAAAAAGTAATAGAAGTGAGAATTTGAAAAGTGATATTGCTTTTGAATCTTCACAATTGCCAGAAAAACTGAAACTTATGGATAAAGATGGTAAAGTTGTAACTCTAAATAAGGACGAGACAAAATTTTTGCTCAAGGAAATATTTTCCGAAAAATCAAAAAAGACTAATTCGAAAAATTTAGAGCAACATTCAGAACATTCATTTAACTCAGATTTCAGGTCTATGAAATTGAATATTCCTAAACCAAATTTGAGCTCAAAAAGTTATGTAAGCAGTTATTCAGATTATAAAGAAATATTTGATAAACTTCAAGATGTTATTAAAAATTTCAAAATATTAAAAACTGCAAATGCAAATTTTGCAAAGTTAGCTTTTGTACATAAAAGTTTGGGTAATTTTAACATTGAAATCGAATCTTCGGGTAAAAAACTGAAAATAAAATTCTTATCTGACAATCAACACCATTTAGATAATTTGAAAACACAGACTGTCGATTTGAAAGAAAATCTTCAAAGTATGAATTTCGAAGATATTGATTTGGATTTCAGTTTTAAGAAAGAAAATAGTGAAAATTTTGGTGAAGAAAATAATAGAAACACAAATTTCCAATCAAAAGAAAATGAAGGGGAATTTAAAAATGAAGAAAAGATTGTACCTGAGAGTCGAAACTTAGGGTATAATACTTTTGAATACTTAGCTTAGGAGGTAACAATGCCTGGCATAGATACTTTAAGTTCCGTTGGCGTTAGCGATAATGCGGTAACTGATTTGCACAATAGTTTAACAGGAAATCAAATTATGGGTAAAGATGATTTTTTGAAACTATTGGTGAATCAATTAAAATACCAAGATCCGATAAATCCTATGGGAAATACGGAATTTGCTTCACAATTGGCGCAATTTAGTCAATTAGAATCTTTACAACAACTCAACACTTCTGCTGAAAATCAATTAGTTTTAGATCAATCTTTGAATAATTCATTCATGATTAATCTAATAGGAAAAGGTGTTGATGCGTATGGAAATAATATAAAATTTGATGGAGGAAATACAGAAATAAAATATTCAATTGCTTCAAAAGCAGAAGTTAAAATAAAAATATTTAATGAAGATGGAACATTGATTAAAACAATTGATCAAGGTACATTAAAAGGAGGAGAACACAAATTTACGTGGGACGGAATGGCTGATAGCGGACTTGTTGCAAATGGAAATTATCGTTTTGAAATCGAAGCGAAAGACGGTGATACGGATGTAACAAGTTATGGAATGATTTCCGGAATAATTTCAGGAATTTCTTATGATCAAGGTTCACCATATATCACGGTAAATGGTGAATTGATTAACCTTGGTGATATTATTTCCATAAATGACGGAAATGGATAATCTCAAAAAATAGTGTGGAGGTAAAAAAATGATTAACCGACTCCAACAATTTCAGGTTCATCCGATTCAGAAAGAAAAAATCAATCAAAATCGGAATGTAGCAAATGATCCCAGGATTCAGAATAATCAATTTCATGATATTCTTAAATCAAAATTAACGTCGAAAGATAAGCTTATATTTTCAGCTCATGCAAATATGAGATTGAAAGAACGAGATTTGACTTTGTCACCAAATGATGAAGAAGCTTTAAATAATGCTGTTAACGAAATAGCAAAAAAAGGCTGTAAAGAATCTTTAATAATGATGAAAAATGTTTCGTACATTGTTAATATTCCCAATAAAACCGTGATTACTGCAATGGATACAAATGCAAATCAAAATCATGTTTTTACTAATATTGATAGTGCGATGATAATCGATAATTAAAAATAACGAGCCGGACCTTTTGGAGGCTCTCCAATAAAGCCGAATGACTGAAGCTTTATTTTAAATTAGGAGGAAAAATGTTAAGATCTTTATTCTCAGGTGTATCCGGATTAAAAAACGAACAATCACAAATGGATGTTATTTCAAATAATATTTCAAACTTAAACACAACAGGCTTTAAAAGAGGTAGAATAACTTTTGCCGATACTTTGTCGGAAACTTTATCAGGAGCAAGAGGAACTGCCGGGAATTTTGGCGGAGCAAATCCTATACAAATAGGTCGAGGGGCAAGAATTTCCAGTATAGATACTGATTTCAAACAAGGTAGTTTGGATTCAACAGGAATTTCTACCGACCTTGCTATTAACGGAAAAGGATTCTTTATTGTAACTGATGGGCAGTCCCGTTATTATTCTCGAGCCGGTGCTTTTCAAATGCAAAAAGACGGTAGTTTAATGGCTCAAGGAGGTAGTCATTACGTAATGGGAAGGCTTGCTGATACTGACGGAAATATTCAATCCACAACTTCTTTAGATAAAATTGTTTTACCATTTGGAAGGAAAGAACCGGCCAAAGCAACCAGTAATGTAGATTTTTATTGTAATCTTGATAGGAATGCTTCAACAACAGAAGAGTGGATTTCTCAAAAAGCTATGACTGTTGATGATGATCCGGCAACCTTAAGTTCTGACCTAAGAGAAATTGATGGTAATGAGATGTTTGCCGGTGATACAATTGATATTTCAGGAACAGATAAAGATGGAAATGATGTATCAGGATCATTTGTTTATGGTATTGACGGGCTAACAGTCGGAGATTTAATTGATAAAATAAACGCTGTTTATTCTAGTAATGATGCAGTTAACGGTGCAACAGCAAGTATTGATCAGAATGGCAATTTGCGAGTTAAAGCAAATCAAGCTGGTAATAACGATTTAACTGTTTTCTTGAGCAAACCGAGTTCAAATCATGAAGCAACAACGGAATCACATAGTGCAACCGCAGCTTATACTGCAGGAGGAACAACTCCGGCTACTCCCGCTACTTTGTATGATAAATTAAGCTCGTTAGATGGTGTTTCCGGAGTATCTGTAGGCAACTCTTTTACAATTTCAGGAACCAATCCGGATGGGACAACGGTAAATGATACATTTACGATTCAAACCGGAAATGAAACTATTAAAGATTTGTTAGATGAAATTAATTCTAAATTTACAGGATTGAATGCTTCTTTAGACTCTGATGGTAAAATTCAGATATTAGATACAATTAGTGGTGAAAGTGCTACTGCCATAACAATTTCCGATGGAAGCGGCACAACAGCTGTGACTGGTATTGCAAGAAACTTTACAAGTGAAGTATTTAGCTCAAATACAACGTTGACCACCGGTGGCGGAGCGTCAACAGCTGTTGGAACTGATAATCTAACAGATATAGATAATTATAATTATGCTAATGGTGACACAATTGTTATTACTTCAACAAGAACAGATGGGACTACAATTAGAAGTGAACTAATTGTAGGTACTGATGTAACAACCGTTGATGATTTATTATCAGCTTTGAATTCTACTTTTCCGGGAACAACAGCTACACTTTCTTCCGGACAAATAATCGTCAGTGACAATAGTGGAACTGATTCAAATCAGTACACTTCAATGATTATTGCAGATAAAGATACTTCCGCAGGCACTCCAAGTATTTCTTTTGATACTACTTCGGGTACAAACAGTTCCTCAATTGTTACTCCGGGATTTAAAATTGAAACAGAAGGTTCGGCAGGAACTCACGAAACTTCAATTGATATTTTCGATAGTATGGGACAGCGTCATAAAATGGCTGTAAAATATACTCAGGATTTAGATAAAAATGCAAATAGGTGGACTTGGGAAGTTACGATTGATAACGGAACAATTACTCCGTCTCACGGCTCAAGAGGATATGTTGAATTTAATGATGACGGTTCATTAAAGCAATTTGCTTCAAATGATAATTCAAATTTAATATTTGATGTACCCGGGGCTCAAAAAATGGATGTAGATTTGTCTAAAGGTGCCGGTACACCGGGATCATTTGACGGATTCACTCAATTAGCTTCACCTAGTACAAATTTAGCTATCGATCAAGATGGATATACTCTAGGTGTTTTAGATACAATAAATATTGATGACCAAGGTAGAATTTTCGGGATTTATTCCAATGGGGTAAATAAAGCTCTTGCTCAAATTGCTTTAGCAAGTTTTACCAACGATGCAGGTTTACAAAAAGAAGGTAATAGTTTATATTCGGCAAATGATTCTTCAGGAAATCCTGTTGTTTCTTGGGCTGGTCAAAATTCAAAAACTGTTCTCAAATCAGGATATTTGGAAAGTTCTAATGTTGATTTAACTGATGAATTTGCGAAAATGATTATTTCTCAAAGATCATTACAAGCAAATGCAAAAGTCGTAAATACCGCAGATCAAATTCTCAGTACTATAATTGATAGAATGAAAAGATAGAAAATAACAATTTAAAAGGGTAGATTTTCTACCCTTTTTTCATATATTCATTAGAATTAGTTGACGATAATTTGAAAAATTATTTTATATCTTTAAAAAGGATGTTATATGATAAAGCTTACAAAAATAAATGATGAAAAATTTTATTTAAATTCGGATTTAATTGAATTTTTGGAATCTACACCCGATACTATAATTAGTCTAACGACTGGTAAGAAGGTTATAGTACGAGAAACAGTGAACGAAGTTGTTGAAAAAATAATTAGTTTTAGAAGTAAAATATTAAAAAATTGGGAATTTTTATCATCAGATAAAAAATAGGAGTTTATATGGATATTGCTTCGATAGTTGGGGTTGCTTTTACATTTATATTGGTTTTTTCTCCAATATTAATGTCGGGAATGTTGATGTCATTTATAGATATCGGTTCAATTCTGATTGTAGTTGGAGGAAGTATTTCAGCGGTATTTACAGCATATCCTTTAGCAGAAGTGCTTTCAACAATCAAGGTGCTAAAGAAAGTTTTCTTCGCGGATAAATCTGATGCTAAAGGTATCATTAATACTCTTGTGGATTTGGGAGAAAAGGCACGACGAGAAGGTATTTTAGCACTTGAAAGAGAACTGAAGTCAATTGATGATGAATTTTTGCGTAAAGCTATTCAATTTGCTGTTGATGGTAATGAAATCGAAACAATTGAAGCAGTAATGAATTCCGAAATTGATGCAATTGAAGAAAGACATAAAGTGGGAAAATCTATTTTAGAAAATATGGCAACTTTTGCACCTGGTTTTGGAATGCTTGGAACACTTATCGGTTTGATTCAGATGCTCCAAAATTTATCAGATCCTTCTAATATTGGAGCCGGAATGGCGGTAGCATTAATAACAACTTTTTACGGTTCATTGTTGGCAAACGGATTGTGGTCTCCAATGGCTGTTAAATTGGAAAGAAGATCTAAGGAAGAGTTGATTTTAAAACAATTGATTCTTGCCGGGATAATATCAATTCAATCCGGAGATAACCCGCGAGTTTTACGCGACAAATTAGAAACATTTATTGCACCGGGATTAAGGGAGCCCAAGAGTTAATGGCTAAATGTAAAAAGTGTCCGGATTGTCCACCGGTTGGTGCACCAGAGTATATGACCACTTATGGTGATATGATGACCCTATTGGTTACTTTTTTTGTTCTTCTAATTTCTTTTTCCTCAACTCAAGCTGCTAAATTTAATTCGGCTGCCGGTTCATTAAAAGGAGCTTTGGGTGTGTTGTCAGCTCAAGGAACTTATATAAAACAACCAAGTTTACCATATACTAAAGTCGGAAAAGGGTACCACGACAAAGAAATGAAAAAAATTATCCAAGAAACAAAAAATATGACCGAAAAATCCGGAATAAATGAGATGGTCAAAGTTACTCAATCAAAAGATCAGATACATTACAATATTAGTAATCCTATGATGTTTGATATCGGAAAGGCAGAAATAAAAGATGTTGGGAAACCAATTTTAGATCAAGTTGTTAAAATTTTAAGTAAAACAAGTTATGAAGTACGAATTGAGGGTCATACAGATAATATTCCGATTCACACAAAAAAATATAGAAACAATTGGGAATTATCATTTGCGAGAGCTTTATCCGTTACTCAATATTTTATTTCAAAAGGAATTTCTGCTCAGAGATTTCAGGTTATCGGTTACGGTGAATATCGACCAATTGCCTCAAATTCTACAAGAGCAGGAAGAGCATTAAATCGACGTGTTGAAATATTTATAAATCTAAAAAGTGAAGTTACTAAAAATGCTGAAGGTCAATCAGTATTACAATCATTAATAAATAATAAGGAGTAAAAATGGCTGAAAAATCTTCTAATAATAAATCTTTGATAATTATAGTTGCGGTAGTTGTTATTTTACAAATGGTATTTACCTTTGTATTTATGACTTTTATTTTGAAAAAAAATAATGCAGCTGTACAACAAGTTGTGCAAAATTCAGATGAATCCCAACCTAAAAAATCTTCAAAAAAATCAAAAAGAAAGAAAAAAAGAAGTAGTGATGAAGAAGATGATAAAGATTATATCAATGATTATAGCGTATATAGTTTAGGCGATATTGTAGTGAATATTCCCGGTGCGGAAACGCATTATTTGGTAGTAACTGTTGCTTTCGAATATCAATTAAAAGATAAAAAGTTACCTGATGAATTAAAAAACAAAGACGTTTTAATCAAAGACAAATTAAATTCTTATTTTGCTGCAAAAACATTAGAAGATTTACAAGACATTACTAAACGTGAGAAAATGAAAGAAGATATTTTAGACGAAGTAAATCAAATGTTGCTTGAAGGCGAAATAACGAAAGTACTTTTTGCACAATTCGTTATTCAATAATGGTATATTATCATGAGTAAACTGCTCACTCAAGATGAAATTGATGCTCTTTTATCGCAGGAAACAACGTCTGATAAGAGTCAAAAAGGAAATATTGTTCAGGCAGAAAAAGAATATCGTCTTTATGATTTTAGACGCCCCGAAAGAGTGTCAAAAGATCAGCAAAGATTTCTTAGAAATATTCACGAAAATTTTGCAAAATTATTATCGACATATTTATCAAATAGCTTAAGATCTATGATTGATGTAAAAAGTCCAATTATTGATCAAGTAACCTACCTGGAATTTACCATGTCTTCTGCTGAATTTACAAATATGTTTCTTTTTGAAGTGGAAAATTTAGAAGGTAAAGCTATCTTAGAAATCGATCCGAATTTAACAACATTTGTAATTGACAGATTATTTGGTGGAACAGGTTCGGTCATTAATCGAGCTAATCAAATAACGATTATTGAGTCGAGTGTAATCACTAATATCGCGAAGCATATTTTAGGATTATTGGAAGATGCATGGAAAAATATATCACCGTTGAAATCAACAATAGTTGATTTTGAAAATAATCCCCAATTAGTTACAATTGCTCCATCAAGTGAAACGATGTTGATTTTAAATTTCCCGATTGTCGCTCGAAATTATGATTTTTATGTCTATTTTTGTTTTCCGTATTTTATGATGGAACCAATTCTAAAAAAATTGATTTCTCAGAACTACATAACTATGCTGAAGAAAAAAATTAGTCCTGAAGAAAAAGAAATTATAGAAGATAAATTAATTCATTCAACGGTAGAATTGAATGTAAAATTGGGAGAAGCTTCTCTTACTGTAGAAGATTTTTTATCTCTTGAGCCGGGTAATATCATAACACTTAATCAACGTGTCGATGAATTGGTTATCGCTGAAGTAAACGGTAAAAATAAATTTTTAGGAACGATAGGGAAAAAACGTAAAAGTTATGGATATAAAATTAACTATTTTATTAACGAGCAAGGAGATATTATAAATGGCACAGAACAATAAATTAAATAAATTTTTGGAATTTTTTACCAATAATGCAGTTGGTGTATTGACCACGATAACGAATGAACAGTTGGAATTAACTTCCGCAGATGAAGTACCTTTTGATTTTGATATTATCCAAAAAAATATTGAAGTTCCCTTGGTTTTTTTATCTGTAAATTATACAGGTGATCAAAATTTTCAATTACAATATGCTTTACCTAGAAAAATGGTTGCGATGCTTTCTGACTTTATGATGTTGGGTGATGGTTCAGCAGAGTATGACCCTGCAGAACACAATGATGCAATTAAGGAAATGTTTAACCAAATTTTAGGAAGTTTAACTGCCGAATTGAGTGGAGAAGGAATTAACATAACAGGCGATGTTGCTAATGTTGAATCAACTGATTTAGAAATTCAAAAAGAATTTTTAGCCGATAATATTATGGTTCCGTTCACAATGAAAATTATTGGACAAGAATTAAATATGTTTTTAGTGCTTGATCAAGTTGCTATAGATTCAATTGAAAGTTTGTTTCCAACAATAGAATCAAATGCGTCTAATGAGCCATCAATGGATGAATTAATTACTCAGCTTGAAGGAAAAGATAATTCAAACCAAAGAGTACAACAGCCATCAGAGCAAAGACAGGTAAATGTTTCAAGAGCTGATTTTTCAGAATTCGATAATAGAAAAGCAGATTTGGGTAGTAATATTAATCTTGGTTTACTGATGGATATCAATTTACCTGTTACTGTTGAACTTGGCAGAAAAAATATGCGGATTAAAGAATTGCTTGATTTGGGGCAAGGTTCGGTGGTTGAATTGGATAAATTGGCGGGAGATTTTGTCGATGTCCTTATTAATGGACAAAAATTTGCCGTTGGCGAGATAATGGTTGCTGATGATAATTTTGCAGTTAGGATAGTAAATCTAATTTCTCGTGAAGATAGAATTAAAAGTTTAGGTAAATGATGTTAAATTATTTATACGGTTTTATTTTTCTTTGTGCAAATAAATCTGTGTTTGGAGGAGTTTCTTCAACAGCTCCAACTACAGAAATGCCATCATTCGGGATGATGATTTTCAAATTAATAATTTCTTTAGTTATCATCGTTGTGATTCTATATTTTTCTATTAAAATATTTAAAAAATACTCATCACAAGGAAAATTTATCAGCAATAAAAATTCTAATATAATTGATATTATGCCCTTAACAAATCTTCAAGCAATATATGTTGTTGAAATGTATGGATTAATTTATATATTATCAGTCAGCAACGATAACGTAAATTTATTAGAAAAAATTGAAGATCCTGATAAAATTAAGGAAATATTAGATTCCAAACAACAAGAAAGTAAATTTAATAACATTTTTAAAAAATTAGGAAAAAAATGAAAAAAAAACATATTTTAATCTTTTTAGCTATTCTTCTATTTTTTACAGCTTCTGCTTATTCCCAAACCGTACCAAAAATTTCGTTAAATGTGGCACCTTCCAATTCACCAAAAGATGTAGCTGTTGCTCTTCAAATTTTGATTTTAATGACTATATTGTCATTAGCTCCCTCAATATTGGTTCTTATGACTTCATTTACGAGAATTTCAATAGTACTATCTTTTGTGAGAAAAGCTGTTGGTACGCAATCAACTCCTTCTAATCAAATTGTTATAGCTCTCTCATTATTTTTAACTTTCTTTGTTATGGCTCCCGTATTCAAAAATATTAATGATAATGCTTTTCAACCCTATTTAAAAGGCAATTTAACAAATGAACAATTTTATAAAAAATCAATAACACCTTTACGAAATTTTATGCTAAAACAAACCAGAGAAAAAGATCTGGCTTTAATGATAAAATCGTCTAAGTTGGAAAAACCAAATTCTGCAGAAGATCTTCCACTTCAGGTTATTGTCCCGGCTTTTGCAATTAGCGAATTAAGAATTGCTTTTGAGATGGGTTTTCTCATTTATTTACCCTTTCTCATGATTGATATGATAGTCGCGAGTATTTTGATGTCAATGGGAATGATGATGTTACCTCCGGTGTTGATTTCCGCACCTTTTAAAATTCTGCTTTTTGTAATGGTCGATGGTTGGTATATTGTGATTGACGCTTTAGTTCATAGTTTTCATTAGGTTAATTTATGACTCAACAATTAGTTATTGAAATTGCCAGTCGTACTTTGTATTACACAATGATAATCAGTGCTCCAATTTTACTGACAGGTCTTATTGTGGGGCTTATTGTTTCCATTTTTCAAAGTGTAACCCAAATTAAAGAAATGACCTTTACATTTATTCCCAAAATAGTATCTGTAATGCTGATAATGCTTTTTTCAATTCCTTGGATGATAAATAAATTTACTGATTTTTTCAATTATATATTACACATAATGATGAATTTGCATTAAAATGCTGGAACTGCTTGGATTTACTTTAGGGCAATTTGAAGAATTTATTTTAATAGCCATGAGAACAACTTCAATGATCTCGGTTATGGTTATTTTTTCCAACTCGAGTATGGCTCCCAAATTAAGAATATTTTTAGGATTTGCTCTTGCATTAATGTGTGTTTCGGTTATACCTCAACCTGATTTATTACCGGTTACTTTTATGATGTTAATTCCTTTGGCAATTAAAGAAGTTTTAACAGGTTTAGCTTTAGGATATATTGGAAATATATTATTTGAAGCTTTGAAATTCTCCGGTTTTTTATCAGCACGTTTAATGGGATTATCTATGATGACAATAGTAGATCCATCTTCACAAGAACAAAACAACGTTCTTAGCCAATTACTAGTATTTTTTGCTATCTTCTTACTTTTTGTAAGTGATGGGCATTTATTTTTCTTCAAAGCAATAATTGATAGCTTTTATGTTTTACCTCTATTTAAGCTGGGATTTCATAATAATATTGTTTTGGAAATGACTAAATTGGTGCAAAACATTTTTATAATTGGAATAAAAATTAGTGCTCCAATTTTAGTTATTTTGTATATGATACGTATCGTTCTCGGGATTATGGCAAAATTAAATCCCGATATGAACGTATTTTTTGTATCACTCCCATTAAGTATTCTTGTTGGACTTTATGTGATGACTTTAACCTGGCCTTATTTTGCTTATATATTTGGAAAAGTTTTCCAAACATTCCAATCGGATTACTATACAATTATGAAATTGTTGGCGTTACTTTCTCCTCTTTAGAGAGATAATCAAATCATATTGATGAGGAGGCTTATCCCAAATTTTAGTTTTTAAAAATTTTTCCGGATTGTTTTTAATTTCAGACTCCGTAACTTCTTCATAAGTTTTATCATCAAATGTTACCCAATAAATTTTTTGCATCTCATCTTTATCGATTTTTGCAGTTTTTGTTTCAGTTTTTTTTGCCATTAGTTCTCCTATTATTTCATATTGCGGGTGTTTTTCCACAAAATTGTGAAAGATTTCCAAATCTATGTTATCAATATATTTTCTACATTTATTTTTGCAATTCAAGGCACAAACAAATATTTTAGTGAACTGCTTTGTTTGAGGGCAAATTAATGTAGATTTATCTTTTTTCACTAAATTAATGTATATTTAATTAGACATTCGGTTAAAGTTTTTATGTTGATCTCAGACATTTTATATAGGGGAAGTCTGATTTCTTCAGTTATTTTATTCATTAAATGAAGAGTGGTTTTTACTGGAATCGGATTTGTTTCCAAAAACATTTTGCGATTAATTTCGAGTAATTTCAAGTGCATTTCTTTTGCTTCCTCAATTTTATTTTGTTCTGAAAAACTCACGAGATTATGTAATTCTTTTGGAAGAATATTTGCCGTTACAGAGATAACACCTTTTGCTCCAATTGATAGAAGTGGCCAGTTTAGAGCATCTTCACCTGACATTAATGAAAATTCCGGATCAGTATCTCTAATAATCTCACTCGCTTGAACTATGTTTCCACTGGCTTCTTTGATTCCAACAATTCTATCGCATTCTTTTGAAAGCAAGGTTGTGATTTTTGATGAGATATTCACTCCGGTTCTACCGGGGACATTATAAATTACGATGGGTATATTTGTCTTATCATGAACTTCTTTAAAATAATGATAAAGACCTGATTGGGTTGGCTTGTTGTAATAAGGTGTAATTACCAGGGCAAAGTCTGCTCCGAGTTTTTCAGCTTGTCTCGTTAATTCAATGGTGTGTTCTAAATTGTTCGTTCCGGTTCCGATCATAATTTTAGTTTGACGGTTAATTTTTTTTGAGCAAAAATCAAGAAGTTTATCTCTCTCTTCTGATGATAAAGATGGAGCTTCACCTGTTGTTCCACAAAGTAGAATACCATCTGTTTGATTTGTAATATGAAAATCAATTAAATTTTCCAATGACGAAAAATCGATGTCATTATTTTTAAAAGGTGTAACTAAAGCGACAAAAGATCCTTTTAACATTTGGTCTCCTTCTTATTTTAAATATTCAATTTCTGTTTCAGTTAATCCGGTTGTCTGCTTAATAATTTCAATATCAATATTGTTTTTCAACAGGCTTTTAGCTATTTTTATTTTCTCGGCTTTTTTCCCTTTCTCAATCCCTTTCTCAATCCCTTTTTTAATTCCTTCTCTAGTTCCTTTTTCAAATGCCGAATCAATTTTGCTTTCAAAATCCATTTGCTCCTGCATTCTAACAGTATAAACAACACGTTCTTCTTCATCAAACATTCTATCTATTGCTGTAACTGCTTTAACTATTTGAGGATTATCGGACATTTTTTCCGGTAAGTTTTTCTTATCTAACGTATTAGCTTTTGTCAAAAAAGTAATCCATCTATCCAATACATTAGTTATTTCACTATAGTCTTTTTTAAATTTTTTTAATTCTATATAATGAATTTCAAACATGTTATGTAAATTATCACTTTTCCCTGTTTCTACATTTAGAATTTTATATTTATTATGGAATTTATCGCTGTCGATGATGTTAAAGTCCAGAATATTAATACTGATAGTTTTATTCAGTTGTTTAAACATCATTCCTTCACTTAATTGTTCAGTTACCATTTTAGACCAATAATAAATAGACCGTTTATCAAAATTTAAATCTTCCGCTATTTGCATTTCTATATTATAAAAATGGTCATTAGCATCTTTGGCTTTGATGTCAAGGATTGACATTTTTCCTTTTTGATAGTCAGCTAAATTATACGGATTTCTAAGTTCGATATATTCGATTTTTTCGTCTTCAGAAATTATAGAGTTAATTAATGAAATTAGCAGATCTTTATTTTCTTCACTTCCAAAAAGTTTTTTGAAGGCAAAGTCAATTTTAGGGTTTATTCTACACATAAATATTCCTTCTTAGATAAATGTTATTTGTTTCCAAGCTTCGTACAAGACGATAGCAACTGAATTTGAAAGATTAATAGAACGAATTTCTTTACTCATGGGGATTGTGATTGTTTGATCCCATTTTTTTTTCAAAATATTTTCAGGAATTCCTCGCGATTCAGGACCAAAAATAAAGATATCTCCCTTTTTGAATATCTTATCAGAATATTTATATTCTGTTTTGGTAGTACAATAATATACTGTATTTTCCGGATATGCTTCTAAAAAATCATCCAATGAGTCCCAAACATGTAATTTTAATTTTGACCAGTAATCCAATCCTGCTCTTTTTACATATTTGTCATTTATAAAGAAACGCATTGGTTTGATAATGTGAAGCTCTGAGTTTGAGCCCACACATAATCTTCCAATATTGCCGGTATTTGCCGGTATTTCAGGTTCAAAAAGAACTATTCTGAAATTTACTTTGACATTATTTTTATCCATCTTTTTATCCATTTCTCTGAATTTTCCTTAATTGTTTTAGGGCTCAGTCTTTTGTTTAAAGTTTTTGTCGGTTGAGGTAGATTTTCAAAACTCTTTGGTAATTTAACATCTGAATTAACCGGATACATCCATTGAGTTTTAGGAATTAAATTTTGAACTTCAGTTGAAAGCATATAGTTTACAAACTTTTTTGCTAAATCAGGATGTTTAGAATTATTGATGACACCGGAACCCTCAATTTGCATAAATGCGCCTTCTTTTGGAATAAAAGCTTTATATTTATAGGTAGAGTCATTTTCAATATGGTAAGCAGGACTAGTTGAATAACTTAAAACAATTGGTGCTTCACCCGCTAAAAACATATTGTATGAATCATCCCAACTTGCAGGAGTTGTGAGAATATTTTTTTTAACAGATTGCCAAAAATGTCCGTAGCCGTTTTCCCCGAATGCTGCAACTGTCCACAATAAAAGTCCATTTCCAACGCTGGAAGTTCTGGGATCAATAAAAATAAATTTCTTTTCCCATTTTGGATCTTGCATTTCACCAAAAGTTAGAGGTGGGTTTTTCACAATTTCGGTATTATAAACAAAAGCGAAATATCCATAATCGTACGGTGATAAAGAAAATGTCTTATCAAATATTAAAGATTTTTTGACGTGAGACAAATTAGCCGGTTTATAAGATGTTAATATTGATTCTTCGAGAGCTTTTTCTAAAAATGTGTTATCAATTCCAACAATAACATCAGCAATAGGATTTGCTTTTTCTTTAATTGTTTTGTTTAATAATTGCCCGGCATCACCACAACCTACCAGTTTGACTTTACAATTGAATTTTTTTTCAAATGCGGGAACTATTTTTGGACCGATTCCCCAACTTTCAACAAAACTGTCATAGCTGTAAATTGTAAGCTCTTTTGAACTCAGAGCGGTTTTATTTGTACTATTCGTTTGATTTTTTTTTACCTGTTTAGAACATCCAAACATTAAAAACGTAATCAAAATTAGGAGTAGAAATTTTTTCATTTTAACCTCTTAAATTTTTTTTTAGAAAACAAATTTGCGTTTTATTGTCAAATAATAAGTCAAAAAAATTACATAAATTTTTAAATTTGGTTTTTTAATTATGGGGAGCATATTTTTTTATTGATGAAGTATAAATTAGGAAAATAGAAGGGAGTCATTATAATTTTATGAAAGAAATTTGAATTTTACTTGACTTTAAACAAAGTCCTATTTTTGTAAATATATGTTCAAACTGTTTTTGGAGGAAAAAATGGAACAGAAGGATAATAATAATAGGTTTGAAAACTTATTATCAGAATTTCCTATACCAACGAAAGAAGAGTGGCGAAATGCTACAGATAAGCTTCTTAAGGGAAAACCTTATGATAAAATTATGCTTACAAAAACCTACGAAGGTATTCAATTAGAACCAATCTATTGGCAAGACAATTTCGAAAAATTAGAATTAAAAGACAATCTTCCCGGAACGGAAAACTATTTAAGATCCACTAATTTATTGGGTTATAGAGGGAAAGAATGGAATATTGCTCAAGAAATTCCATACGCATTCCCTGATGAATTTAATCAAGCTTTATTGCATGATTTAAACTCGGGACAAAATTCCGTAAATATTATTTTGGATGAACCGAGTTATTTATCTCAAGATCCAAATCAATCACGAGAAGGTGAAGTTGGGAAAAATGGAGTTTCAATTGCAAATTTAGAAGATTTGGAATTGGCATTGAAAGATGTGCTATTAGACATTATTCATCTCGATATCAATGCCGAATTAAATGCGGCTGAATTTACTTCATTGGTAATTGCATTTGCGAAAAAAAATAATTTTGATCTTTCAAAATTATCAGCAAATATTGGTTATGATCCCATTAAATTTCTTTTAACAAATGGCAAACTTCCTAAATCAATCGATTCCTATTTTGATGAAATGTACAAACTTACAAAATGGGTTAATGATCAGAATTTGAATATTCGAACAATCTCAGTTAGCGGCTTAGATTATTGTAATGCCGGTGCTTCAGCTGTTGACGAATTAACTTTTGTTTTTTCAACAGCAACTTTATACATTAAGGAATTGATTAAGAGAGGATTAAATATTGATCAAATCGCCGGTAAAATTAAATTTGAATTTGGTATTGGTCAAAATTTCTTTATGGAAATATCCAAATTAAGATCAGCTCGTGTTCTTTGGACAAATATCGTATCAGCTTTTGGTGGTTCTGATGAATCTAAAAAAATGTTTATTCATGCAAAATCTTCGCTGATTAACAAAACAAAATATGATCCTTACGTAAATATGTTAAGAACAACTACAGAAGCTTTTTCTGCAATCTTGAGTGGAGTTGATAGTATTTGTACTACTCCATTTGATTCAATTTTTGGAAAACCAACAGAATTTTCAAGAAGAATTGCCAGGAATCAGCAGATTATTCTCAAAGAAGAAGTGAAATTAGAAAATGTTATTGATCCTGCCGGTGGTTCATGGTTTGTGGAAGAACTAACAAATCAAATTATCGATACGGTTTGGGGAAAATTTCAAGCTATTGAAAAAAAAGGAAATTTCTTATCATCAATTAAAGAAAGTTATCCGCAAAACATTATTAAAGAAACAGCAGAAAAGCGATTGAAAAATATTTTAATTCGTAGAGATGTTGTTGTCGGAACTAATATGTTTGCAAATAATATTGAAACCCCATTAGAATTTAGAGAACCTGACTTTAAGAATATTTTTAAAGTTAGAAGCGAATATTATTCAAATTATAAAAAACCGGAAATCGAAATTAAAGATTTTAATATTGATGAAATGATTAGTGCGTTTGAAAAAGGTGCAACTTTGAATCAAGTATATTCATCATTAGAAAACAAAAAAGATTCTTTATCTGTTAATACAATTAAAACAATTCGTTTAACAGAAATCTTTGAAGAGCTTCGCGATAATATGGAAAGCTATAAAAAAGAGAATGGTAAAGCAGCTAACATCTGTTTGTTAAATATTGGAACGATAAGCGAATATAAAGGCAGATCTGATTTTTCCAAAGCATTCTTTGAAGTTGGCGGATTTAATGTTATTCAAACAAAAGCTGATATAAATGCTATTACTACTGCTAAAGAAGCTTTGACAATAGAGGATGACGTTTTTGTGATTTGTTCGTCTGATAAAAATTATGAAAATATCGTTCCGGAAGTTTGTAAATATATTAAAGCTGAAAAACCAAAAGCTACTATAGTTTTAGCAGGTTATCCAAAAGATAAAGTTGAAGATTATTCAAAATCGGGAGTTGATCTCTTCATTCATGCAAGAGCCAATTCTTATGAACTAAACAAAAATATCCAAGTCATTAAAGGAGTTATCAAATGAAATTCCCTGACTTTTCAAAAATAAGCGTTAATAAAAGTTCATTAGCGGTTTCAACCGAAGAATGGACAGAGAAAGTATTGAAAGAAGGAAAAGATCCTAAAAAAATGGTTTGGGATACAAATGAGAAAATCCCGGTTAAACCATTATATACTTATGATGATGTTAAAAATTTAGAACATATAAAATATACCGCCGGAATCGCACCTTTTTTGAGAGGACCTTATGCGACAATGTATGTAATGCGTCCTTGGACTGTTCGTCAATATGCCGGATTTTCAACTGCTGAAGAAAGTAATGCTTTCTACAAAAGAAATCTTGCTGCCGGACAAAAAGGGCTTTCAGTAGCATTTGATTTGGCTACTCACAGAGGTTATGATTCTGATCATGAACGAGTTGTTGGAGATGTCGGGAAAGCCGGCGTTGCAATAGATTCTGTTTTGGATATGAAGATTTTGTTTGATGAAATTCCTCTCGGAGAAATATCTGTTTCAATGACAATGAATGGTGCTGTTTTGCCAATTATGGCTTTCTACATTGTTACTGCCGAAGAACAAGGTTTGGAATGGAAAGATTTGGCAGGAACAATTCAAAACGATATTTTGAAAGAATATATGGTGCGTAATACTTATATTTATCCTCCGGCTCCATCAATGAAGATAATCTCTGATATTTTTGAATTTACAGCAAATAATATGCCTAAATTTAACAGTATTAGTATCTCCGGATATCATATGCAAGAAGCTGGGGCTACTGCCGATTTGGAAATGGCATATACTTTAGCTGACGGTTGGGATTATTTAAAAGCCGGAATTAAAGCCGGTTTGGAAATTGACCAATTTGCTCCGCGCTTATCATTTTTCTGGGCTGAAGGTACTAACTATTTTATGGAAGTTGCTAAACTTCGCGCCGCTCGTGTTTTGTGGGCTAAAATAGTAAAAACTTTCAATCCAAAAAATCCAAAATCTCTAGCTTTGAGAACTCACAGTCAAACTTCCGGATGGTCTTTAACTGAACAAGATCCTTACAATAATATTGCCAGAACTTGTATTGAAGCAATGGCAGCTACTTTAGGACACACTCAATCATTGCACACAAATTCCTTGGATGAAGCAATTGCACTTCCTACGGATTTTTCCGCAAGAATTGCCAGAAATACTCAGTTGTTCCTTCAAAATGAAACAGGTATTACGAGAGTAATTGATCCTTGGGGTGGTTCATATTATGTAGAAAGCTTAACAAATGAATTGATTCATAAAGCTTGGGGACATATTCAGGAAATTGAAAAACTCGGTGGGATGACAAAAGCTATAGAAACCGGTTTACCAAAAATGAGAATTGAAGAAGCTTCTGCCAGAAGACAAGCAAAAATAGATTCTGCAGTAGATACAATTGTCGGGGTAAATAAATATCGTTTGGAAAAAGAAGATCCAATTGAGATTTTGGAAGTTGATAATTCAGCGGTAAGAATTTCTCAAATAAAACGATTGAATAAAATGAAAGCCGAAAGAAATGAAGAAAAAGTTCAACATTGGTTAAATAAAATTACCGAAGTTGCAAAATCAGGAGACGGAAATCTCTTGGAATTGGCAATTTATGCTGCTCGTGAAAGAGCAACTTTAGGAGAAATATCTTTTGCTATGGAAAAAGTATTTGGGAGATATAAAGCTACCATTAGAACCGTTTCAGGTATCTATAGTAGCGAATACGGTAAAAAGAACGAAATTGAAGAAGTCAGAAAAATGACGGATAAATTCCAAGAAAATGAAGGTCGTCGTCCAAGAATTCTTATCGCTAAAATGGGGCAAGATGGACACGATAGAGGAGCTAAAGTAGTCGGTACCGCTTATGCTGATATGGGTTTCGATGTTGATATTAGCCCTTTATTTATGACAGCTGAAGAAACTGCCAAAATGGCTGTTGAAAATGATGTTCATGTCATTGGAATGAGTTCATTGGCTGCCGGTCATAAAACTCTTTTACCGCAATTAGTTGAAGAATTAAAAAAATTGGATCGTGAGGATATCATGATAATTGTCGGCGGAGTTATTCCTGCCCAAGATTATGATTTTCTTTATGAACATGGCGCTTCATTGATTTTTGGACCGGGAACCGTTTTGCCGGATGCTGCCAGAAAAATGATTATTGAACTCAATAAGCGACTTGATTATACAGATTAGAAATTAAAGAGGCAATCCTGCCTCTTTTTTTATTCTTAAAATATGGTATTGTTATAAAAAGCTATACAATCGTAAATTATTTATTCCTTTTTTGCTAAATATTCACTATCTAAAAATAGATGCAATTTATTCGTCTTAATAAAAACAAATTTTTGATATATCGCACAATTTATATTGTAAAAGCTTCATGTCTTTCTCTTTCAATATATTTACGGGAGAAATTGTGTTCGGTAACTTTATAAACTAAAAAATCACGATTAAATAAATTAAAAAATTATATTGACTGAATACTACTCTTCAAAAAAATACAAATAAGTTTTAATGGTGCTATGGGAATTTCGTTAAAATCGAAAGCGATCTCCGTCACTGTAAGCAGACTTTAAGGTTTTTGAATCACTGTAAATTTTTTTATGGGAAGGTTCAAATTTTCATCCTCTGCAAGCCAGGAAACCTGCCATTAATTTTGAATTATCTACGGAAGATGGATATAGATTCAATCCCTTTGGGATCATTAAGACTGTTAATATCTTGAAAGGGAGTTGAAAATGAAAAGAATATTTATTATATTTTTCGTACTTTTTGTCACTATTATGTTTGCTGAACAGCGATTAGTAATCACTTCACCGGAATTAGCCGAGATAATTTATCAATTAGATGGAGCGAAAAATATTGTCGGGATAACCAAAGAATGTAATTATCCGCCTCAAATTCAAAATATTACAAAAGTTGGCAATTTTAGTTCATTAAATTATGAAATAATATTAAAATTAAAACCTACCTTAATTTTTACATCATCATTGGAACAATCCAAAATTGCAAGTAAGCTAAAAGATTTTGGCTTTAAAGTTGTCCAAATTTATCCTAAAGATGTAAAGACTTTGGAATCCTCTATAATTGAAATCGGTAATCTGATAAATCGTCAAGAAAAGGCTGATTCCTTATCAAAGTATATTTCTTCTTCAATAAATCATCTCAATTATGATGAAAAAATAAAACCCAAAGTTTTCCTTGAAATTTATGGAAATCCTTTAATGACAGTTTCTGACAATTCTTTTGTAGGACAATTAGTTAAGCTTGCCGGCGGAGAAAATATTTTCCCGCAATTACCGCGAGATTATTCACGCATTTCGCCTGAGAAAATCATTTTAAGGAATCCTGATGTAATTATAACAACTTATCCCGGTATTTCTTCTAAATACGTAAAAAGTAGAATGGGTTGGTCAAATATTAACGCTGTCAAAAATGATAGAATTTATACGATAAAAGATGTTAATCCCGATTTGATTTTAAGAGCCGGTCCAAGAATTATTGAAGGGATAAAGGCATTACATAAAGTGATATATGAAAAATAAAATACTCAAAATATTTATATTTGTTGGATTTATCTTCGTGATCTTTGCTTATCTGAAATATGATAATGCCGGTAATAACGCGATGATTTTCTATAAAATTAGAATTCCAAGATTGATTTTAGCTTTGACGACCGGAATGATTTTGGCGTCAATCGGAAATGTTTATCAATATCTGCTTAATAATCCTTTAGCTGAACCATATATTCTCGGTATTTCATCCGGTGCTGCATTGGGAAGTACAATTGCTTCAATTACCGGCTATTTTTTGTTAATGCCGATTTTCGGTTTTGTTGGAGCTTTGATTACAATGTTCGCCGTTTGGGCATTGGCACACGTTTCGGGGTATTTTGATAAAACAAAATTATTGCTTTCCGGGATAATTATCGGGATGTTCAATTCATCAGTACTTTCATTATTAATGTATTTGAACCAAAAAGATATCGGAAGTATTTTCAATATTTTAATGGGAAATTTAGGACGAATTTTTTCTCGAAATGAATGGTATATTTTTCTCGGAGTTACTTTTTTAAATATTATTTTATTGATTTATCTCTATTTTGAGTCAAGTAAATTAGATGCACTTTCTACAGGAGATGTTTCAGCTTTTAGTTTGGGTATTGATATCAAAAAATTGAGAATAAAAATATTTGTTATTACAAGTTTGATGATTGGATTAACGGTTTCATTTACCGGAATAATCGGATTTATCGGACTGATTATTCCTCATATGGCAAGAATGATTTTTGGGAACGGTATTAGAAAGACATTTCTTTTTTCACTATTATTAGGCGGTATGATTTTACTAATCTGCGATTTTATTTCTATGCATTTAACGATAATTGAAATTCCTATCGGAGTTGTTACCTCATTTTTAGGCAGTCCGTTTTTTATATATATTATGATAAAAAATAAGAATTAATTATTTAACGATCTTAAAAAAGCTTTGATAGATGTGATTAAAATCATAATAAAATTTATGATTGTGAATAAATAAAAAAAACGACCGGTAAATTGGTCGTTAATATAAATAAAAAGGGGCGTAGAATTACGCCCTAAATTTACATAGTTAATTTAATGTCTTTAATTTCGGGGAATTTTCCCAGATGTTCTCTAACTTCTTCAGCAATGTTATCACGCATTGGGTCAAAAGATGGAACGTCGAGATCGATAGTTACAACACCTTTATCGAAGCTTAAATATTTTACCATTTTCAAAGAAACAATATCTTCGCCGACATTGGGATAAACAACACTACGTAATTCTTTTAAGATTAAATCTTTGGAGAACTTTTCCTTTTCTATGAGATGATGCTCAATCTTATATTTTTTAATTGCTGATTTTAACGTATCAACAGCGAGAACAGAACAATGCATTTTTACTGCCGGCAATCCACCGAGTGCGTCTGCTGATTCTTTCCAAGTAATTTTTTCTGCTTCATCTAAAGTTTTACCTTTTGCCATTTCTGTAATGATTGAGGCTGTTGCAATATTTGAGGCACAACCGTATGATTGAAATGAAATATCTTCAATAACCATTGTTTTGGGATTAACTTTTAAATATAATGAAACTTGATCACCGCAAGCCGGGCTTCCTTCAGTAGCTTTAACATCGGCTAATTCAAGAATCCCTAAATTTCTTGGATGCATGAAGTGGTCTAAAACTTTTTGTGAGTATTGGGTATTCATTATTATTCTCCTTTATTTTCCTTTATTTGATTTTTATAATCCGTGTAAAGCGGACTTCTTTCTCGCAAGGTTTGAACTATTTCTTTTAATTTATCAACGGTATAATCTACTTCTTCAATAGTGTTGAAACGGCTGAACGTAAATTTTATTGAACCGTGAGATTGTTCATGGGTTCTACCTGTTCCCATTAAAATATAATTTGCTTTAAGCCCTTTTGATGCACAAGCACTTCCGGTGGCAACATTAATATTCATTAAATCCAACATTACGGTAATTGCTTCACCTTCAATAAAACTGAAACTAATATTCATATTATGACAAATTCTTTCCTCACCAATCGCACCGTTTACAATTATGTGAGGTATTTCATTTTGAACTCGTTCCAATAAATGATTGCTTAAGTTTCTCATATAGGCAATTTTTTCATCAAGATTATCAAATGCCAATTCAACCGCTTTTGCAAAACCGGCGATTAAAGCAACACTGATTCCGCCTGTTTCGTAGCGATCAATTCGATCGATTCCATGTTTTATTTGACCTAAATTGATACCCTTTCTAAGATATAAAGCTCCAATTCCTTGAGGTCCGTGTATTTTATGAGCACTGATAGACATCATATCAATTCCCATTTCTTTTGGATCAATATGCATTCTTGCATAAGCTTCACAAGCATCAACGTGCGTATAAATGTGATGGTCGCTGGTTGATAGAATTTCTTTTATTTTCGGCATATCTTGGATAGTACCCATTGTATGATTGGATAAAGTGGTCATAAATAACACAGTATCGGGTCGAAGAGCTGCTTTTAATTCCTCTAAATTTATTCTTCCATCCCAATCGGCAGACAGATAAGTTACCTCAAAGCCACTTTTTTCAAAAAATGATGCGTTGGTTAAAATATCAGGATAATCAATGATAGAACAAATAATATGTGTGCCTTTGTTTGAATTTGCAGTTAAGAAACCTTTAATTGCCAAGTTATTGGCTGAAGTTCCACCGGTCGTAAAATGTATTTCCGATTTATCAACGTTTAAAGAATCGGCAATAATCTTTTTTGATTTATCTATATCGGAACTTGCCTGGGTTCCTATTGAAACAAAATTCTCCGGAAAATAGTATTTTTCGGTAAAATAAGGAATCATTTCCGTTACAACTTTTTTATCGGTTTTGCTCGTTAAGCAATTATCAAAATAAATTTTTTTCATTTTATCTCCTAATTTCTTTGATAAATTTATCAATCGTTATTTTTGCGAAATAATCTTTCAAGTCGCTCTGCAAACCTTTCCATACCCGATAAAATCCACAATTTGAGTTATCACATTTTATCGTATTTGTCGAAGGTCTTTCACAAAGTACTGTGCTATATTTTTCTTCAACAGCATCCATTATTTCTAAGAGAGTTATTTCATTGGCTTTCTTCAACAATCTATATCCGCCTTTTGAGCCTTTAGTACTGCTGATGATCTTAAAATTTTTTAAATTTTTAAACAGCTTTTCGATATATTTTTGTGGTAAACCTTGTCTTTCACAAAGTAATTTTAGTGAAACAGGTTTTCCCGTTTCTGAAATTAGCGCCAATTCCGTGATGGCTCTAACAGCGTATTCTGTCTTTGATGAAATCTGCATTATAACTCCTTAAGCGAAAACATACTAAATTAGTAGGTATTGACAAATTTTTTATTGTTTTCTGGCAAGATATTTTTTATAAGGTGTAGATAAAGTGTTGTGTATGAGTAAATTAAAAATATAATAAAAAGAGGATAAAATGATAAAAACAAAGAATGTTTCACTAAATTACGGTGATAAAGTAGTTCTGGAAAATATTTCTCTTCATTTTAAAAAAGATAAATTCTATGGAATTATTGGACCAAATGGGGTTGGAAAATCTACTTTATTAAAATCAATTATTGGATATTTTGCTCCCAAAAGCGGTGAGATTTTCATTAAGGATAAATTAATTTCTGAATATTCACATCATGATTTAGCAAAAATAATAAGTCTGATTCCCCAAACAATAAATCTTCAATTTGATTATACTGTTCGTGAAATTGTATTGATGGGACGATATCCGTACATTTCATATTTTAGAGGATATTCAAAAGAAGATTATGAAATTTGTGATCGTATTTTAAATAGATTGGATTTGTGGAAATATAAAGATACGAATTTTACAAATCTATCCGGTGGTGAGCAACAGCGTTCAATTATTGCTCGAGCATTGGTTCAAGATACTCCGATAATTCTTTTAGATGAAGCTTTTTCACATTTGGATTTGCATCATCAATTAGAGCTTGTTGAGTGGTTAAAAAATATTAACGAGAATGACAATAAGCTGATAATTATGGTATCTCATCAATTGAATTTGGCTTTTGAATTTTGTAATGAATTGATAATTCTAAAAGATAAAAATGTTATGATGACCGGAAAACCGGAAGAAATTATTACTACTGAAATGATTCAAAAAATATACGGTAAAAAGTTGTTTGTGAACGAAAATCCTCATTCTAAGAGGCCAAATATATTTTTCTCAGGAAAGTTATGAAAAAGATAATTACAATTTTATTTATTTTCTATTTGAATATTCTTTTTGCAGATATTTATTTCGGAAAAGTCGTGGGTAGAAATAACCAACCTTTAAAAGATGTGATTATTTATCATAAAAATAATGTTACCATCAGCAATAAAAAAGGTCGGTTTATTCTTAAAAATATTATAAAATCAGACACTCTTTTTTTTCATAAAATTGGTTATAAAGATAAAATAGTTTTAGCTAAAACTTTAGATTCTCAAAAAAAAATAGAGATGCTTTTACAACCTTTTCAAGGAAAAAAAATAAAAGTAATTGGGAAAGAAAGTAACGTTTTGCCAAATTTATCTGATAAAATAGTAATTCAAAATGATATGGGAAATGGTTCCGCTGTAGATTTGATTGAAAATGCTCCGAGTGTGAATATTCACGGAACCGGACTTAGCGGGGAAGAGCAAACTGCCTCAATTCTTGGTCATCACGGTCGGCACACTTTGGTTATGATTGATGGAATCGCTCAAAATCAGGATGGTAAAGCTTATGATTTATCTCAAATTCCATCGGAAATTATTCAAAATATTGAGATAATTACCGATAATTCCGGTTCTGAAGGTGGAAGCGGGGCAATTGCCGGGATTATTAACATAAATACGAAAAAATCTTTTGGGTCAAATTCGGTAAGTTTTTCAAAAAAAATAGGAAGTTTTGGACTGCAAAAAGAAAGTTATGGTTATTCATTTGGTACAATAAATTACAATGGTATTGTTCATTTCGAAAAGGTTTTTTCACGAAATGATTTTAAATATAAACAAAAAGTAGAGAGTCATTTTGAAGAAATCAAGCGAAAGAATAATGAAAAGAAATCCTATAATTTTTCTTCAAAAATGAATTATCATAAAGGTAATTTTCATCTTGATTATAGTATTCTTACAAATCAGTTTCAAAAATATTTACCCGGTAATTCCGAGATGCTTTTGCTTTACGAAAATAGTCATTTAGACGGTTATGATATTAATCAAAGAATTGACGTAGGATATTCATCAAAAAAATATATTCTGAAAAATTCTTTTTACGATAATAAGAAACACAGTAGTTACAAAAATTTGTTAGCTCCAATTTCGATGTATAAAAATTATGGAATTAGTAATTATGAAATTATGGGCGATGTCTTTAAACTCAAATCTACTTATCATTTTCCTTTGAATTTTGAAACCGGTCTTGATTATAAAAAACAATCGTATAAATATGATGATGTCTATTTCGGATTGAGTAATTTACCTAAAACCAGCCAATATAATTTTGGGTATTTTTCAAAGTTTATGATGAATTATGAAGTTTTTCCAATTTCAAATAAAAGTATTCTAAGTCTTCGATATGATAAAAATCAACGATTTAATGATTTTCTAAGTTATAAGTTTTCTTCTCAAATGAAATTTACCTTTTTGGTTGAAACAACGATTGGAGGGAATATTGGAAATGCCGAATCATTGCCTTCATTCTATAATCTTTATTGGAAAGGTGATTCTCAAGCAAGCGGAAATCCGAATTTAGTTCCTGAAAAATCAAAAGGTTATGAATTGTTTGGAGCAATAAAATATGATATTATAAAAGCAAAATTTTCTTATCATAAAAACGAAGTTGAAAATTTGATTTATTGGTATCGGTCATTTAATGGTTCGTGGAAACCGGATAATTTAGTTAATGCCGAATATCAAAACTATGTCGGAAATGTTGAATTGGAAATTTCTAGAAATCTGAGATTTGTCGGGAATTATACAACAACGCTTGCTTTGGATAAAAGTAAAAAAAACGATGGTACGCATTCTCAGTTTTGGAATAAACATATAATTTATACTCCGATTTATAAGCAAAACTATTCCTTAAATTATAAGAGTCGAGTTTTCAAATTTCAATTTGGTTATCAACATACGGGGAAACAATGGATTACGCGAGATAATATTTATACTCCGATTAAAGATTATGAAATCTTATTTGTTAAAAATTCTTTTAATTTGGATTTTAAAAAATACAATATTTTGCTTTCGAGTGAATTTAATAACCTTTTAAATACAGAATATGAAATTTATCAACATACTCCTCAACCGGGTTTTAATTGGGGATTGAGTGTGATAATAAAAATAAAAATGTAGCATGAAAAATGCAAGGAGAAAAAATGAAAAAATTACTAATCTTAGTACTGTTGATTATCGGTGGTTTGCTTTGGGGAACACCTCAGGCATTTGTGGTCAATACAATAAGTATGACTTTATCGAAAGTAGATTTAACTACCGGAGATGTAAATAATAATTTTGCAACTTTAGGGAGTGGTGCTAATCGAATAGCAATTAATGGTGATTTTATTTATGCAATTAATTCGATGGATAACAATCTTCAGAAAATTGATGCAGCAACCGGAAATGTTATTTCTACTTTGAATTTTGAAAACTCAAGTAATCCTTATGATTTGGTCATCATCGACGGATTTGCTTATGTAACCGGACTTATTACCTCTAAAGTTTACAAAGTTGATTTAACTTCCTTTAGTGTTGTAGGTTCTGTTGAAGTAAATACCGCTCCGGAAGGAATCGCTTATTTTAATGGAAATCTCTACGTTGCTTGTACAGCAGTGGCTTATCCAAATTATGGACAAAGTTCCGTAGATGTAATAAATGTAGAAAATTTTACAAATATTGCTTCAATTAATGTAGGCCTAAATTGCCAAAATGTTGTTGTTTCAAATTCAAAAATTCATGCAATTTGTACCGGAAATTATTCTGATATTCAGGGTGAAGCTGATGTTATTGACCCGATTAATAATACTGTTATTCATACAATTTCTGTTGGTGGTACTCCCGGATCAGCTTTTGCATTTAATAATCTTGTTTATGTTTGTGACGGATATTCTTATGGAACAATAGTTTATGATGCCGATAGTTACGAATTTGTATATTCTGTCGATAATCCTCTATCTGCTTTTGGCTCTTCAATCTTTGTTAATGAAGATTATATAGCGATAACTTCTGCTGATTATACAAATAATTCTTCCTTAAAAATTCTTTCAAATGAAGGTGATGAAATTAATACTTATGAAGTTGCTGTCGGTGCTGTTGATGTAGTTATTTTCGATACTGAAACATCTGTTTCCGATGCAAACATTCCTGCCTCAAATTGGACTATAAATGCTTATCCGAATCCATTCTCAAATTACTCAACAATTGAAGTTAAAAATAACAATAAAAGAACTGTTTTGAATAATGGAACCGTAGAAATTTTCAACATTAAAGGACAAATTGTTAACACGCTTAAACTGAAAAATGGCAAAGCTCATTGGAATGGAAAAGACAAGTTAAATAATCGCTGTCACTCCGGAATATATTTTTCCAGAGTTAGAAGCGGGAACAAAATTTTCTCCACCAAAAGGATTACTATAATTAGATAATCCTCCAAAAACAGGAAGCCTCGAAAGAGGCTTTTTTTTAAATTTAATTATTTGTAATATCCATTACTTCTATTTTCAATACCAAAAATAAGCTTATTATTAATTATAGAATTTCTTTTCAATTTATTTCTAAAATAGCTAAACCGAGAATTTTGGTAATCTTTATGCTGACAATTTTATATTCGGTAAGATAATTTTTGCAATGAGATAACTTATTTTCTTAATTGGATTTTGTTAGGAGTTAATAAATTTTGAAAATGAAATTATTGGACAATTTTTCTAAACATATAAAAATACGGTAAAATAAAAGTCTAAAAATACAGCTAAAATTATTTTCTTTGACTAAAATGTTAAATAAAATTTTTCGGCATCTTTAATTAACAAAATAATAATTAATGAGGTGAGAATGAAAATTAATATGTATCGTGAAATTAAACAATATTTAGGTATTACTTTTGGAGCTTTAATGTTGGCTATTTCTTATTCGTGGTTTTTAGTTCCTTATAAAATTGCTCCCGGTGGAGTTGGTGGTATTGCTGAAATTATGTATCATTTGTTTCATATTCCAATTGGCATTACGATGATTTTTTTTAATGTTCCATTATTTTTTTTAGGATATTTAATGCTGGGAAAAACTTTTGGAATTCGTTCAATTTATGGAATGTTTTCTTCGTCAATTTTAACAGACCTTGTCAGTTTTCAAACTCTTCATAAATTAGGGATAATTAAAAATTTAGGCAGGTTTTCCTTTATTGATAACGGGCATAAAATTTATGCGATACTTTCGCCTTCCGATATATATTTATCAGCAATTGCAGGATCGGTTATACTAGGATTAGGTTTAGGTATTATTTTTAAATTTAGAGGATCTACAGGTGGCACCGATATTCCTGTGGCTATTATCAAACAAAAATTAGGAATCTCAATTGGTACCGGATATTGGTTTGTGGAAACATTAATTATTCTTTCGGTAGGAGTTTTCTTCCATGACATAAAATTAATTTTGTGGGGATATATTAACTTATTTATTTCCTCAAAAGTTACCGATTTTGCCAGTGAAGGACTTCCTTACGTAAAAGGTGTTTATATTATAACTGATTTTCCAAACGACGTTAGGAATGAGATATACAAAACATTAGAACGTGGCGTTACTTTTATTAAGTCTGAAGGTGGTTATACCGGCACGCAAAGAGATATGATTTTTGTAATATTAAATCGTAGGCAAGTTTCAATTTTAAGAGATATAATGCTTGATCTTGATCCAAAAGCATTTATGATTGTAACAGATGTTTATGATGTATTGGGGTATGGTTTTACTACTCGGAGTATAGATTTTACAGCTCCAAATTAGTTAGAATAAAAATTAAAAGAGCATTAAATTGACAGAAAAAATGTGATTTAAAATATCTGTTTTAAATCATTAAATAAAGAAATTGGAGTTATTTTGAAAAAACGAGATATAGTGAATTTTATTTTACTCATTGTGGTATTATCATTTGCCTTTTACCGATATAAAACCAGAGAATTTAATTATAAGAAAACCAAAATTATCATGGATACGGTTGTTGAAATTAATTTTAATTCAAGACTTAAAAATGAAAATGCCTTTATGGATAGTCTTTTTTCCGTGATTGATAAATACGATAATATTTTGTCATATTATAAAGATGGGACTGAATTGCAAAAGTTAAATTCTTCTAAAAAAGATTCTATCAAAATTAATTCCGATTTCTATCAAATGCTCTCAATGTCAAAATATCTCTATGGTCTTTCTAATGGTCATTTTGACACTACTATCGGAACTTTAACTGATTTATGGGATTTTGAAAAAGCAATTGTACCTGATAGTTCACAAATTAGAAAAGCGAAAAAATTTGTTGGTTTTGACAAGATACAATTTTCAAAAAATAACTTGGTCAAAATAAAAAATATGAAATTAAATTTTGGTGCGATTGCCAAAGGTTATATTATTGATAAGGTTTTTGAACGGATGAATTCTAATAAGAATATTGTGAGCGGATTTATTAATGCCGGCGGGGATATTCGTTTATTTGATAGAAAAAATATTCCTCAACTTATTGGTATTCAACATCCACGAGATAAAAAAAAGATTATTGCCGAAGTGAAAGTTGCTAATAAAAGTGTTGTAACTTCCGGTGATTACGAGAGATTTTTTATGAAAAACGGTATTCGATATCATCACATTATCGATCCATTTACGGGAAATCCCTCGCGAACTTGCATCTCTGTTACCGTGATAGCGGATAATGCTTTTTTGGCAGACGGTTTATCTACATCATGTTTTTTGATGAAACCGCAGAAAGCAGTTGAAATGATTAATAAAATACCCGATACTGAAGTATTGATTTATTATGTTAAAAATGATAAAATTATTAAAACACAATCAAAAAATTTAGGAAAGTATTTGAAAAATGAAAAATAAAAAAGATATTCAAAACGAAATAGACGAACGAAAAATTCCTATTAATAAGGTTGGAATTAAAGATGTGAAATATCCCATTATTGTCGAAGACATGGCAAATAAAACGCAAAACACAATAGCTGATTTAGATATTTTCGTTAATTTACCACATCAACATCGCGGCACTCATATGAGCAGATTTATAGAAATTCTTCATCAATATCATAAAGATAATTTGATAAATAAATTGCCTCAATTTCTTTTGGAAGTAAAAAACCGCCTTAATTCCGAGTCTGCATTTATCGATATTAAATTTCCTTATTTTATTGATAAAGTTGCTCCGGTTAGTAAAATTTCTTCAATAATGTCTTATGATTGTTTTTTTCATGCAAGTTATAAAGATGATTATAAATTAATTATCGGGATTAAAGTTCCAATCACGACCTTGTGTCCATGTTCAAAAGAAATTAGTGAATATGGTGCTCATAATCAGCGGTCGATAGTTACGGTAGAATTTTCTTATGATGAATTTATTTGGATGGAAGAGGTAATTAATATTGTAGAAAGTCAGGCGAGTTGTGAAGTTTACTCTCTTTTGAAAAGACCTGATGAAAAATATGTTACGGAAAAAGCTTATGATAATCCTAAATTTGTTGAAGATATTGTGAGAGATGTTACCTTAAAATTAAAAGAAGATAAGCGGATAAACTGGTTTAGAGTTCAATCGGAAAATTTTGAATCAATTCATAATCATAGTGCTTATGCTTGTGTTGAATTTTCAAAAGAATAAGGGGATAAATGCTTAATACTATAGATTTTACGTTGGAAAATAATTTTAAAGTAATTGCAAATCAAAACAAAACTCAGCCGATAATTAATTTGCAACTTTATATAAAAACCGGTTCTTGCAATGAAAATTCTTCTAATCGAGGATTTTCACATTTAACTGAACATTTGGTTTTTAAATCCACCTCGAAATATCCAATGAATGGAGTTATGGAAAAAGCTGCTAATATTGGCGGAAACATTAATGCTTTTACCGAATATGATACAACCTGTTTTTACATTTATTTGCCTGCCGATAAATTGGAAGAGGGAATTGAATTATTGTCAGAATTGGCGATAAAGGCAAACTTTAGCGATGAAGAATTTAAGATGGAAAAGAAAGTTGTTTTAGAAGAAATTAAACAATATCAAAATGATCCTGAAGATTTTTTTGTAGAGTCTATTCCTCAGAAATACTTTAAAAACAGTCCTTTAAAACACCCAATTATTGGTTATGAAAATTTATTAATAAATGCTGCTCCGCAACAATTACGAGATTTTTATCAATATTATTATTGTCCCGGTAATTCTTTTTTCGTGGTTTCCGGAGATTTTAAAGAAAATAATTTAAGGCAACTTGTAGAGAAATATTTTGGCGGTTGGAAAGATAAAAATGTCAAACCGAATAAGGTTGATAATTCCTATTATCCTACCAAAAATTACGATTTTATTCAACGAAATGTTGCCAATGATATGATTGCTTTTGCCATTCCTGAACTTTCGGAACGTGATATTGAATCTTTCCAACTATCAATTGTAACTAAACATTTTGCGGTGGGTAAGGATTCTGTTCTTTATAAAAAACTTTTCTACCAAGAAAAATTAATTGATTCCATTCATGTTCATTCTGTTTCCGGAGTGAATAATGGGATTACTATAATTCTTATTATTCCAAAAATCAAAGCTGACCGATATAGAATAATTGATATTTTCTTAAAAGAATTTGATAAATTGCAACGATTAAAAATATCTGAAAGTGAGTTAAAATTTCATAAAAATGATCTTTTGGTTAGTCATAAATATTCTTTTGAATTTAACGAAAATATTGCGATGAATTTAGCTTCTGAAGAAATGTTGGAGGATTATAAAAATTTGGAAAGATATCCGAATATAATTCGAAATATTTCAATGCAGGATGTTGATAATGTTATTAACAAATATCTAAATTATAAGTACTTAACCATTTATTATTTTGGAAAGAAAAATTTGGATGAACATAAGATCGAGTCCTTTTTTAAAGATAAAGATAAACAAAAAATTTCGACAGAGTTTAACAAAAATTTTGTCCATACAAAGCTGAATAAGAATGTTCATCTCAGCTTAAAAAAAATTAAATCTGAAATCGTGGGTATTTCGGTTTATTTCAAAGTGTCTCATTTTCATGAAAAACTTAACGAACGCGGTTTAAATAATTTAACTTCAACCTTGTTTTTATATGGAACTGAGAAAAAAACTCATAATGAATTGTTGAGATTTTGCGTTTCAAACGGAATTCAAATAAATGTTGATCATCGAACGGAAATGACGGGAATTAAAATAAAATGCTTTAAGTCCAATTTTCAGGAAGCTTTAACTTTGCTTTTTGAGATAATTACCTTACCGGTTTTTCCGGAAGATCAAATAGAAACAATAAAAAATACCTATATAAATCAACTTGATCGCCTAAAAGATTATCCTCAATCTTATGCTGGAAATCTCTGGAAAAAGATGTATTTTGGAAGGAAAAATAATATCGTTTCAAGAATGGGAACGAAAAATAGTTTGAGGAAAATTAATCGCGATAAAGTTAAAAATTGGTATAATAAATATTATAAAAATACCGAAATGTATTTTGGAATTGTCGGTGATATTGACCCAAATTACGGAATCTCTTTGATGAATGAATTGTATGATTTTTCTAAAACTCATCATATTATTAAAACTCCGGAAATTAATATCCAACATTCTAAATCGCATTTATTAAGATTAGTTAAAAATAACGATCAATCAATTATAAATATCGGTGGAAAAGCTCCGACTATTCATGAAATAAATGATGCCGTTGCCTTTAATTCTTTAGCTCAAATTATTGGAGGTGATATTAATTCTCGATTATTTACTAAACTTCGAGAAGAAGACGGTGTAGCATATTCTGTTGGTTTTGATCAAAATAATTATGATAAATTCGGGTTTTTTATCTGTTCGGCAATTGTCGATAAAAACGAAACGAAGTATTCCTTAAAATCTATAAAAACGATTTTTAATGATATCAAAAAAGACGGTGTGCAGGAAAAAGAATTGAATATTGTAAAGAATTTTATTCGAGGCTCAAGAATGATTGACGAAGAATCTATTTTAATTCAATCCCAGATTTTAGCGATGATTTATGCCATTGGTTTTGATTATGATTATTATTGCAAACGAAATGAAAGATTAATGAATCTCACGATTGATGATCTTCAAAGAGTAGCTAAAAAATATTTTGTTGAATCGGAATATTATACCTATATTTTGTCTTGAGGTGAAAAATGAAATACGGAATTGGAATAGATTTGGGGTCACGAACTACTAAAATTGTTTTTTTTGAAAAGGAAAGTAGATCAATTAAATATACAAATGTCATTGCGACAAAGGTAAATCCTGCGGATTCGGCATTTGATTTGTTGGAAATGGGAAAGAAGGAATTAAATATTAAAGATGCTGAAATTAGTAAAATTTTCACAACCGGTTATGGACGGAAAATCGTTTCTTTCAGCGATAAATTTGTTTCGGAAATTACAGCTCATGCAAAAGGAATTGTGTTTCTCTTTCCAAATGTAAGGACAATTTTGGATATCGGCGGACAAGATTCAAAAGTAATTTCTATTGTTGATGGGAAAGTGAATGATTTTTCGATGAATGATAAGTGTGCAGCCGGAACAGGCAGATTTTTGGAAAAAGTTGCGGTTTTGTTAGGAATTCAAGTAAAGGATTTTGGCGAAATCGCTTTAACTGCCGATAAAAAAATAGATATTAGCAGCACCTGTGTTGTGTTTGCGGAATCTGAAATAATCGGTTATCTTGCAAAAACTGAGAAGCCGGCAAATATTTTAGAATCTGTTCATCAATCAATAGCTAAACGCCAAAAAAATTTGTTATCGCGAATACCGTTAATTGAACCGGTAGTTTTTACCGGTGGAGTAGCAAATAATGAATCAATGATTCGTGCTTTGGAAGAGACTTTAAATATTACCTTGTCAATCCCTAAAGATCCTTCAATTACCGGAGCTTTAGGAGCGGCTTTATTAGCTTCAAAGTAAATGAAAAAATATCTTTTTCTAATTATAATTTTAGTCTCTCAACTGAAAATATTTTGTTTAGAGACTTTTGATATAGATTTGTATGAAAGAGATGTTTACGAAAAATCTTTAGAATTCCAAACCCAAAATAAATTAGATTTAGCCCTTCAAGAAATAGAAACAATCCCTGATTTGTCAAATAATTACAAAGCCCGGATTTTATATATTAAGCTCTTATTTGTTAATGAAAAATATGATAAATTGATTGAAGAAATTAAAAAATCTCAAAAATATTTTTTACAAAAAGGTATAAATAGTATCTCTTACGAAATAATTGTAAGTTATGCTAATATGGCAAAATTAGAAGAGTTAAGGACTTTAATCTCTGAAATTGGTTCAGAAAAAGTTAAGGATTCAGTTGGCATTTTATTAGTTAAATATCTTCAGGAAAAAGATTATGAAAAATATTTGGATGTGATTAATAAACTTCAAAATATGGTTTTTGATTCTGATGAAAAATTGCTCTTGCGATCCATTTATTTTTATTATAAAAAAGATTATAAAAAAGCAATTGCCGGATTTTCAAATCTTAAAAATAAGTCAGGGAATGTTAAAGATATTTCAGAACACTATTTAAGTTTAATCCAATTTTATACAAAAGAAAATATACTTGAATTTAATGATGGTTTTGAAAATTCGGTAAAACAAAACTTGATAGTTTATGAATCGAGAAATGCCGATTTTAGGCATATTTCATCTTTAAATAAATTCAATACTAAGTTGTATTATAATTTATTAGCTTATAAATATTTTCATGAGAAAAAATATCAACTGTCTTTAAATACTCTGAAGTATGAAGAAAATTCTTTCTATTATTTTCTTTTGGCAGAAAGTGAACAGAAAATGAAAGATTACAAGTTAGCTATTAAACATTATAAATACTTGAAAAATAGAAAATTAACTCAACAAGATTATCTTAATTATGCGATTGGAAATTGTTATTATCAACTTTTCAAATATAATAACTCTGCTTATTATTGGATGAAAATGCTATATTCAAAAGACAATAACTATAAATTTACCGGATTGAAAAAACTTTCAAAATTATATACTTTTACAAAACATTATGAATATGCAATTCCATATTACCAATCTTTATTGGATAAATATTCTTATAGAAATAAAAAATACGTGAGAGCTTTCTTTAGAATTATTTTAAAAGAAAAAAGAAGGGTTTTGCTGGAGGAATATTTTACCAAATACAAAAAATTATTAGATAAAGGTTTACGCTCTCAAATTACATTATTTTTGGGCAAACAATATGAAGAAGAAAAATTATATGAAAAAGCTATCAAATACTATCGGGAATTTCTCAAATTACAAAAAGATGATGAAATAGAATTCAAAATATGTTATTTGAAATATAAATTGGATGGTGAAAAATCTTATGAAGATTTTCTGAAGAACTTTGTGTTTACCCATCCAAACAATTCTTTAAATAAGCAATTTGCCCTTGATTTGTTAAAATTTTATCTAAAAAAAGAAGAGTATTCCAAAACAATAAATATCATTAATGATTTGGATTCGGTTTCTGTAAAATTAGATAGTTTGAATTATTTCAAAGCAATAGCTTTAAATGGATTAAACAAATGGAATGAATCATCTGAAATACTTTACAAAATGGTTCGGAAAGATTCTGTATATAACTCATATTACAGACTTTACGAATTTACTTTGAAAAATATGGACGCCAAAAATAGTATTGAATTTCTTAACACAAAACTGGATTCAACAAATAATCTATTTCTAAGGAAAAGAGAGATTTTAGCTTTGTCAGAAATTTATGATAAAAACAGATTATTTCACGAAGCTATCCAAAATTATGAAGATTTGTTGAAAGACACCACTCTAACACTTTCTAAAAAGGAAGTTTATGAAATAAATATTAAGATTGCAACTGATTATATTGTAATTAAAAAATACCAAAAAGCTATTGATACCTTAAATCTTATTTATCAAAAAGGGTTCAGGGGAGAAGAATTGGATTATCTAATGTTTGTCGCTTATGCGGCAAAGAAAGATACTGATATGCAAAAAAAATATCTGTTGGATTATTTCTTTAATTATCAGAATGGAAATGAATTTGACTTGGTTGCGCTGAAATTAATTCAAATATATTCCCAAGAAGACAAAAACCTTTTGGCTTGGATAATTTATAAAGAGGTTTTAAAAACTAAAAGCAAGGATTTTAAAACAATTGCAGAAATTGAAAAACTGAGAAATAATTTTAAAACTATGGATTTTGATTCGCTATTATATTATCAAGTACAACCAATTAAAAAAGTATTCTTTTGGGAGAATGATAAAAATCAAAATTAGATAAATTTTATAATTATTAATCTCTATTTGTAATTATATCAATTCATTAACTATTTTAGATTTGTAAAGCATAATTATTTCTCTGAATAAAATTAGTTTTACGAAAATTTATCCTTGACTAACTGACAGTGAAATTTCTCTTAAATTAGAGGATTAATATGAAATATATTGTTTTAGAAAAGGTTAAAGAAGGAATGATCACTGCTAAAGATTTGTTATCTGATAAAGGTAAAATTCTTTTAAAGAAAAATGTGGTTTTGGACGAATTCTATTTGAATTTTGCCCGAAAGCAAGGGATTGAAAGTATCTGTATTAAAGAAGATAGTGATGAAAAAATTAAAGAGCCTTCTAATATGGAAAAATTAATCTTAAAACAAGAAGTAAAAAATGAATATAAAGAAATGTTTAGAATGACAACCTCCGACCAAAATATGACGATTTTTTTGGATGCAATTATTGAAAATGAAGTAAGGAAAAGAATTTATGGTTAACCAAAATAAAATGCTGGAAATAACTCACATTATAGAAAAATGTGAACCGTTTCTTTCTTTAAATTCTGCATTTATAGAAATAAATTCTCTGTTGAAAAATTCTAAATTTAATAAGGAAAATGGTTTTAGATATATTGCAAAAGATCCGTTAATGACATGTATAGTTTTGAGTAAAGCTGCTAATTCTGTAGATAACGGGAGAATTTTAACATTAAAAAAAGCTGTTGAGATATTAGGAGAAGACTCTTTAAAAAATATTTTTTCTCAACAAATTATGCAAGAGACTTTTTTAGATTCTCGAAAAGATGAAAATGAAGATTTTTGGCTTCATAATTTAGGTGTGGGAATAATATCAAAAATTATTTGCGAAAATACGATTTATTCTTCAAAAGCAGATGAGTTATATTTCGCTGGTTTATTACACGATCTTGGTTCTTATGTAATTAAAAAATATTTTAAAAATGATTACCAAATTATTCAAGAAATTGTCGGAAAAGACCCAAATAAAAGATTATTGTTGGCTGAAAAAAAAGTTTTGGGAGTAACACATCAAGAAATCGGGACTTTTTATGCAACAAAAATGAACCTTCCAAAATCAATTATTAATGTTATTCGCCATCATCATTATGTCGATTCATCTATGGATGATAAACAAAATATTGCTATTGTTATGGTTGCAAATAATTTGGCGAAAGGGATGAAATTTGGTAAAAGTGATAATTTTTATCTCGAACCGATTCCTGATTGGGTTTGGCGTTATCTACAATTAGATCAAACAATGTATTATCAAATAATCTCTGATATTCAGGATAAATTTGATATCGCAACCGCTTTTATTAAATAATTATGAATTTAGCTAAATTTAATTTTTCAGAATTCGATCTCAATTTTTCAGCAACAAAAAAAAATGGCGTTTATTTAATTAATTCTAATAATGATTTCATCAATTATTATCTCTCGCTTCAAATTGCCTTTGAGAATGTTTTGAAAAAAAAGAGAGTATTATTTTTTACAGATAATGATTTTTGCACATTGAAAGATTATGGAGTTAATATTAATTTGGATTTCAATAGAATCTTTAATAGTGATTATTTTTTACTTCTTCAATATCCAAAAAATCTTTATGATTTGTTTAAGGATCCCGGTGTTGTAACATCTTTTCTGAGAGATATTGATAATTATATAGAAGAATTTAATCCCGAGATAGTTATTTTTGATAGGGTTAATAAGTTCTATTCATCAGATGATGTAAAAATAGATTCTTTTAAAAATAGGTTTTTAATTTCACTCAAAAAAAATTATTCCATTAATTATCTGATAGGATCCGTTGGAGAATCTTTTGAATATAAAAAGATAGAAAATCTATTCGAAGGTATTTTTAAGATTAATTATTCTTACAATGATAGAGAAAAAAACTTTATAACATATTCTATTCCAAGTAAAAAAGAAGTGAAATTAAAAATTGATCTTTCGCCAAACGGGATAGTTGTTGATCCTAAAGGAATTAATTTTAAAAAAGTTAGTCTTAAAAAAATAGCCGTTATTCTGTATCCTTCGTTTCTGAATAATTTTGAAAAAGATATTAAAAATATTTTTGGAAATCAAGTTTTGTGCAAATCATTTGTAAATGAAAAGGATTTACAATTTGATAAATATAAAGAATCACAATTAGCAATATTCTTACCGGATTGGATTGGAGACCCCAGTGTTTTTGAATATGCAAGGAAAATAAAAAAAGAATTTCCGAAAATAACACTTTTTCTCTTAACATCAAAACTAACTGCATATAGTCACAAAGCAAGAGCAAAACGGATTGGTTTTAATGATTTTCTTGAAATGCCTGCAGGTATTAATGAAATAAAAAAATTGTTCCGAAAAAAAATAAGCAATAGTAATTCTATTGAAGATATAGACGGTTACAACGTAATTTTTGATAAAAATAATATTATGGAAAATGATAAATATTCTCGAGATGAATTGTCGGAAATTTTAACAAGATTTTCTAAAAAGAAGATTTTTGCTGAAGAAAGTTTTGCTTTGTTTTCAATAATCTCAAGAGTTAAATTTGATGAAAAGGAAATTGAGAAAAATATAAATTTTCCGGGGCTTGAACTGATGATTGGGAAAAATATAGATTCCGGATATCACTATGTTCTTATTGTTAATTCCAAGACCGGAGATGTCTCAAAAATTTATAAAAATAGCATTTTGAAGGAATTTAATAAAAATTTAGACATTGGTGATAATTTTACTAATTTTGAGAACAATGTAATAATTGATTATGCTCCCAAAAAGATTGAAAAAAAAATAATCTCCTTTGAAAGTTATTTTTATCCCTTAGAGAATCCTAATTTTAATGTGATTTTGGAAAAGATATTATTATGATTGTTTTAACGTTTGTTATTTTAGTTATCAATCTTATCATCTTGTTTTTTTCAATTTATGATGAATATCTCACAAAACATCTTGAAGTTCATAAAAAAAATCAACATAATAAAAAAAAATTAACTTCAAAATTATCTTTAGATATAACGAAGCGAAATTTTTTTTTGGAAGAAGAAAATGGCTTGATATTACGTAAAAAGATCTTAGAAAGTGAGAGTGAGAAAATAACAGATTTAATCACTAATGCTAATCTAAAACAAATAACTTTTTTTTTGAAACATAAAGGATTTGAATAAAATGAATAAAAATGTTGGAATTTTCGGGAAAAACCAAGTCGCAAATCTCAGCCTGTTTAAGATATTAGAAAAACAAGATTATTACCCTGTAATGTCAAGTAGCTTAGATGTTTTTTTAGAACAACTTAAACATTTCAATTTTGAGATTATTTTTTGTAATTTTATTAATTCAAATGACAATGATTATCAAATAGTTGATAAAATTTTAATGATGAAACCGGAAATAAATATTATTTGCGTAGTGAATAAAAAATCTTATTTAAAAGCGTATGCACTATTTAATTTAGGAGTAGTGGAAATTATTGAAGCTCCTTTTAATTATCAAAATCTTATTGAAAAATTTAACCAAGTCGTGTTTAATTGTTTGACTTAAAATACTGTTTGAAAACTATGACAAAAAAATAAAAAGGATGGAAAATTATGGCAAATTTTAAGAAAGCTACAATGGATGGAAATACAGCTGCTTCACATGTGGCATATGCGTTCAGCGATGTTGCTGCTATATATCCTATTACTCCATCAAGCCCTATGGGTGAGATGATCGATGTTTGGTCTGCTTACGGACGTAAAAATATTTTTGGTGAGGAAGTTGACGTAACTGAAATGCAATCGGAAGCCGGCGCTTCAGGAGCTGTTCATGGATCTTTAACGGCTGGTGCTTTAACAACTACTTTTACAGCATCTCAAGGTTTAATGTTGATGTTGCCTGTTATGCATAAAATTGCAGGTGAAATGCTTCCGGCAGTATTTCATGTTTCTGCTCGGTCACTTGCAGCACAATCATTATCTATTTTTGGTGATCACTCTGATGTAATGTCAGCAAGAAATACAGGTTTTGCAATGTTGGCGTCAAATTCTGTACAAGAAATTATGGATTTAGCTTTAGTTGCTCATTTATCTTCAATTAAATCAAGAATTCCTTTTATGCACTTTTTTGATGGATTTAGAACTTCTCACGAGATTCAAAAAATTGAAGTTATTGATTATGATGTAATGAATGAATTAGTTGATAAAAAAGCTATTACAGAATTTAAAAACAGAGCTTTAAATCCTCAACATCCTTTATTAAAAGTTGGTGCTCAAAACCCTGATGTATATTTCCAAGGCAGGGAAACTGTTAATAAATACTATGATGAATTACCGGAAATTGTTCAAGATTATATGAATAAAGTTTCCGAAAAAATTGGTAGAAAATATCGACTTTTTGATTATGTTGGTGCTGAAGATGCCAATAAAATTATTGTCCTTATGGGTAGTGGTGCTGAAACTGTAGAAGAAACAATAAACTATTTGAATGCTAATGGTGAAAAACTCGGACTTCTCAAAGTTAGACTTTACAGACCTTTCTCTGTAAAACATTTCATTGATGCAATTCCTGAATCCGTTAACAAGATCGCTGTTCTCGATAGAACAAAAGAACCGGGTGCAATCGGTGAACCACTTTATCTTGATGTTGTTACAGCCTTGAAAGATAAAAAAGATCTGACAATTATTGGTGGCAGATACGGTCTTTCTTCAAAAGAATTTACTCCTTCCATGGTAAAAGCTGTTTATGATTATCTTGACGGTGATTGCAAGCACGGATTTACAGTTGGTATTAATGATGATGTTACTAACTTATCTATTCCTGTTAATGAAGAAATAAATACAATCCCCGAAGGGACAATCTCTTGCAAATTCTGGGGATTAGGTTCAGATGGGACAGTTGGGGCAAATAAAAATTCAATCAAAATTATTGGTGATAATACCGATATGTTTGCTCAAGGTTATTTCCAATATGATTCAAAAAAATCAGGTGGAATTACTAGAAGTCACTTAAGATTTGGTAAGACTCCTATTCAATCACCTTATTTAGTTAAAAATGCAGATTTTATTGCTTGTCACAATCCGGCTTTTATCGGACGATATGATATTATTGAAGGAATTAGAGAAAAAGGTGTGTTCTTAATTAATTCTCAATGGTCAAAAGAAGAAGTTTTTGAAAATTTAACTAAAGATATGCAGGAAACTATTATCAATAAAAAAGTTAGATTATACAATATCAATGCTCTTGAGATTGCTAAAAAAGTTGGACTTGGTCAAAGAATTAACACTGTAATGCAAGCTGCTTTCTTTATCATCAGTGAAGTTCTTCCGCGTGAAGAAGCAATTAAATTGATTAAAAAATCTATTGAAAAATCCTACATGAAAAAAGGTAAAGATGTTGTTGAAATGAATTGGAATGCTGTTGACTTAACAAATGAAGCTCTCGTTCCGATTGAAGTTCCGGCTAATCTTCCTTCTAAATATAAAGAAATGAAAAAACTTGTTCCTGACAATGCTTCTGAATTTGTTAAAAAAATTGTAGAACCTATTATGAGAGAAAAAGGTGACGAAATTAAAGTTTCCGAAATGCCTCTTGATGGTGCAGTTGAACTTGGAACAACTAAATTTGAAAAACGTGGTATTGCTCCGGTAGTTCCTCGCTGGAATGCTGATAAATGTATTCAATGTAATCAATGTTCGTTTGTTTGTCCTCACGCAGCTATTAGACCAAAACTTATCGACCGTAAAGATTTAGAAAATGCTCCTGAAACTTTCAAAACTTTGAAAGCTCAAGGAAAAGACGGAGATTCTTTTGATTATAGAATGCAAGTATATATTGATGACTGTCAAGCTTGCGGAGTTTGCGTCGAAGTTTGTCCTGTAAATGCTTTGGAAATGAAACCTATTGAAGAAGAAAGAGCTGCCGGTGAAACAGAAAATTACAAATTCTTTGAAACTCTTGAAGAAGATGTTAAAAGTTCTTTCGTGAAAGAAACTACGGTTAAAGGCTCTCAATTTAAACAACCATTACTTGAGTTCTCCGGAGCTTGTGCCGGTTGTGGTGAAACTCCTTACGCTAAATTATTAACTCAATTATTTGGCGATAGAATGATTGTTGCAAATGCAACCGGTTGTTCTTCAATTTGGGGTGGAACATTTCCTAATATTCCTTATTGTGCGAATAAAAATGGTCACGGTCCTGCTTGGGCTAACTCTCTATTCGAAGATAATGCGGAATATGGTTTAGGAATGAGATTGGCTGTTGAAGCAAATAGAAAACAACTCTTAACTAATATTAAAAAACTTGCTTTGAAAAATATTGATGCTGAATTGGTTGCAGCTTTCAAATATGCAATTGATAATTGGTCAAAAACTGATTCGGAAGCAAAAGAAAATGCTGTAAAAATAAAATCACTTTTGAAAAATGTTAAACCGAAAGATAAAGAAACCACCGAGCTTTTAGCAAAAGTTACAGAATTAAAAGACTATATTGTTGATAAATCTGTTTGGGCTATTGGTGGTGACGGTTGGGCTTATGATATTGGATATGGCGGATTAGATCACATAATGGCTTCGGGTAAAAACATTAACGTATTGGTTCTTGATACGGAAGTTTATTCCAATACAGGCGGTCAAGCTTCCAAATCAACTCAACTTGGTGCTGTTGCTAAATTTACAGAAGCAGGTAAAAAGACTACAAAGAAAGATCTTGGTAGAATGATGATGAGTTACGGTTATGTTTATGTTGCGTCTGTTTCAATGGGTGCAAATAAAAACCAACTTGTGAAAGCAATGTTGGAAGCTGAAGCTTACGATGGTCCTTCAATCATTATTGCTTATGCTCCATGTATTAATCACGGTTTGAATATGACTCATGCTGAAGATGAAGAAAAGCTTGTTGTAGATAGCGGTTATTGGTTGTTATACAGATACAATCCTTTGAATAAACTTGAAGGTAAAAATCCATTTGTTTTAGAATCAAAAGAACCTAATTATGAGTTAGTTCACCAAATTACTAAAAATGAAAAACGATATAGTTCTTTAGAAAGAACTTTTCCTGAGAATGTCCCGGCTTTCAGAGAGGGATTAATTAATTTCTTTAAAGAAAGATATGAAACATATAAAAAAATGGCTGATTAAATTATATTAGCTAAAATTCCAAAAGTCCTGATTTTTTTCAGGACTTTTTTTTTGCACAATTTTTTGAGATTAAGATATATCTTCAAATACAGGGCTTTTTAATAATTTTTTTTCAAAGCTGTATCTCCTTGAAAATAAAGCTATTAAGAAATAATTTCAGTCATTAAATTTAGAATGTCAAATAAAGTTCTTGACGTTCATATTATGTCATAAAAATATATAATATGTTCATATTTGGTCAAAAAAATAATTAAAGAGGTATCATGGCTGGAGAATTTTTAGGAACTTATGAGAATTCAATTAGTAATCAAAGGGTAAATATACCTTCTGCTTATAAAAAGGAATTTTCAGCTGCTGCAAAACAATCTGTAGTAGTAACTTTAGGTCCTAGTTCCAGTTTGGTAATTTATCCCTATGATAAATGGAAAGAATTAATTGACCGATTGAAAGATGGCGACAGAAGCGAAAAAATGTTTAGAACTCAATTAATTTTCTGGGCTGATCCAAAACAAAAATTAGAAGGTCCGGGAAGAATTAGAATTTCAAAAAGATTAATGGAATATGCCAATATTGATAAACAGGTTGTCTTGTCAGGCGGTAATGGATTTTTCTATCTATGGAGTCCTGATAATTACAAAAAATATGAGACAAAACTTCGAAAATTACGAGATGAAAATATGGATGAAATGTTCGAGACGTTATTATGACAAATAAAAAATATCATGTTCCCGTTTTATTGAAAGAATGTATTGAAGCTTTAAATATCAAAGATAATGGTATTTATGTTGATACAACTCTGGGCGGTGGCGGTCATTCCAAAGAAATATTAAAGTCGAATAAAAATATCAAATTATACTCGTTTGATAGAGATTCGGAAGCAATTAATTATGCTCATGAATTGTTAAGTACGTTTGGTGAAAGGTCAGTTTTAATTCATTCAAATTATGATCAATTACGAACCCAATTAGCTTTAAAAAAGGTAAAGAAGATTGATGGAATTTTGTTTGATTTAGGTGTATCTTTTCATCAGATTACGGATCCGGAAAGAGGATTTAGTTTTTCAAAAGATGGTAAACTGGATATGAGAATGGATAATCGTGATACGGTTACTGCTTATCAAATAGTTAATGAATTTAGAGTTGAAGAGTTGAGCAAAATTTTCTTTGAATATGGAGAAGAAAAAAAATCCAAAGTTATTGCCAGGAAAATAGTTCAACAACGTGAGATTAAAAAAATCGAAACAACGGGAGAATTATCTTCCGTGATTGATCAAGTAATTAAAGGTCCTGCCAGAGTAAAATCTAAGGCACGAATTTTCCAAGCTTTAAGAATTTATATTAATGGTGAGCTTGAATCAATTAAAAAAGCTATTAAAGAAGCTGTTGATATTTTGAATCCCGACGGAAGAATAGTTATTATAACTTATCATAGTTTAGAAGATAGAATAATTAAACAATTTTTTAAATATGAAGAAAAAAGTTGTATTTGTCCATCAAATTTTCCTGTGTGTATTTGTGATAAAAAAAGTCGATTAAAGATAATTACCAAAAAACCAATTATTCCTACTGAAGATGAAAAAAATATTAATCCTCAGTCAAGAAGTGCAAAACTAAGAATAGCAGAGAGAGTGCAATGAAATATTTTTTTAAATTTTTACTTACTTTAAGTGTTTGGATGATCTCGTATTTTATTATTAGTTATAAAATTACGAGTATTGATAGAGAATCGCACAAATTGGAAAAATCTATTAAAGTTGAATTAGATAAAAACATTGATTTGAATACTGAATGTCAAAAACTGATGTCAGAAGACAGAATTTGTACTATAGCTGCAAATCAATATGGGATGTTACCGGTTGGTTCAAAAGATTTTAACGCTGTAAACATCAGTGTTGCCTATAGTTATCATAAAAATGATAAGAAATTATTTGCTTTTTTTGATAAATTCATTTCAGAGGCTCACGCAGAAGAATTTAATGAAAACAAATTCAAATAATGTCGGACAAAATATTAAATCAAAGATTAAAGATATTAAAGTATTTCTTTATCATTGTATCCTTATTTTACATTTGGTATTTAGGGATAATACACTTTTCAAATTTTTTAGATTTAACTTCCAGCGTAACATTACGTTATAAAGCTCAAAAAAAAATAATATATCCTAAACGTGGTGATATTTACGATAGGAATGGCAAATTATTAGTTGGTTCAAATCGATTATATCAATTGGATATTGATCTTAATCGAATTAGTAAAATTGCTCATAAAAGAAATAAAACCGGAAATGATTTAGTCAATCAATTGGCAAAAATAATTAGCAAAGATTTAGATAAAAAAAAGAAAATTATTCTAAAAAAAATGAGAAAATCTAAAGATCGCGGGAGTTGTTATTTAGGAGACCAAATTAATGAAACGATTTGTAACCGACTGGAAAGAGATCTTAAAAAAATAAACCTTAGTTCTTTATTAATTAAAAAATATACCGGATTTGAAAGATATTATCCGGCTGGATCTATAGCAAAGAGATTAATCGGTAATATTTATCAAGATAAGAGTAATAAGCTTCTAATTTCAATTTCCGGTAAAACAGGTATTGAAAAATCTTTTGATTACGAATTAAGCGGAAAATCAGGTTGGAAAGAATATTATAAAACTGCTACGGGAAGTGAAATAAAATATCCTCTTAGAAAAATGGCGGAAAAAAAAGCAGTTGATGGATTAGATTTGTATTTAACGATTGATTATGATTTTCAAAGAATTTTAGACAAAGAAATTTATAACGGAGTAAAAAAATATCAAGCTGAAAATGGATATGGAGTTTTTATTGATGTTAAAACCGGAGAAATATTAGCGATGTCAAGTTGTAGCAAGAAGGATTTATTACTTCAAGATAAAGCGATCAGACAATACAATGATTTAAACGTCGTTAACAGCTTTGAACCTGGTTCTACATTTAAACCGTTTATGGCTTTGTTGGCGTTAGAATCAGGGAAGGTAAAGCCTTACGATAAAATAGATTGCACGGCATTGCATGAACAGAAACGCACAATTACCGATCATCACCCTTTCAAAAAATTAACTTTTAAAAATATCATCGCCTATTCCAGTAATCCCGGAATCAGTAGGATATCAGATATGGTAGGAATTGATAAATTCTATAAAAGACTTCTTGATTTGGGCTTTAAATATAAAACCAATATAAGATTGCCTTATGAGTCTTCCGGTTTAATGAGGGATAAAAACAAATGGAATCTTAGTTCATTACACTCGATTTCATTTGGACAAGAAATATCGGTTACTTCTTTACAATTAGTTTCAGCTTATGCTGCATTAGCAAATGGTGGTAAAGTTTATCAACCGAAAATTTGGTTGGAAACTAAAAAGAAAAACGGAACAATTAATGAAAAAAATAAGATAATAATTTCAAAGATTATTTCTAATAAGGTCTCTTTGGATACATTAAAAACTTTTTTGCGAGCAGTTGTTGAATATGGTACAGCAACAGGCGTTGAGATAGAAGGATTGGATATTTGTGGTAAAACTGGAACTGCTCAAAAATCAATCAAAGGTAAAAGAGGATATTCGGAAAAGGATTTTTACGCTGTATTTGCGGGATTTTTCCCTTATGAAAATCCACAAATTGCCGGAGTTGTTATTTATGATTCACCGATATATAAATACCATTTTGGCTCGTCTTCCGCTGTTCCGACATTTAGAAATACAGTAAAAAAATATACTGATTTACCAAACACATCCATTCTAAAGAATCGGAAAAAAAATATTAAAAAACATAAGATACCAAATGTAGAATCTCTTTCTTATAAAAAAATGGTTAAAAAATTTGCCAAATATGGAATCAAATTTAAAGCTAATCAGAAGAATGGATTTGTTATGTATCAAATTCCTCAACCGGGAGCAAAAATTCCGATTAACGAAAAGGTTCTTGTTTATTTGCAAAACAAAGAAAATAATAAGAATAGCAAACAAGAAACTGATAAATCCGAAAAATATCTTATGCCGAATTTAATAGGATTGCCAATCAGGAACGCTGTGAAAAAAGCTCATTCTGCCAGAGTGCGTTTAAAAATTCTTGGCTCGGGAATAATTTATCAACAGAAAATTAAACCGGGCACAAAAATAAACTTTGAGGATATATGCGAAGTAAAAGCCAAATAAAATACGAAAATATCAAAAATATCTTACTTGAAAAAGATTTATTTTCAGAAGAATTTATTTTAGATGATAGCTTAAATTATGATAAAATTCAGTATGATTCTTCTAAAATTATAAGTGGAGATATTTTTGTCTGTATTGTGGGATATAAATCCGATGGACATAATTATGCCAAAGATGCGGTTGAAAGAGGAGCTAAATTATTAATTGTTCAACGGAAATTACCAATTCCGGTAAATCAAATTGTTGTAAAAGATTCGAGAAAATCTTGTGCTATAATTTCATTATTAATCAACGATTTTCCTACAAAAGAAATGGAATTAGTCGGAATTACCGGAACAAACGGTAAAACTACCACCGGATTTTTGATTTATAATTCCCTAAAAATATTAGGAAAATCTGTAGGTTTTATCGGAACGTTGGGATATTGGATTAATGATGATTTTCACTCACTTTCGCGAACAACACCGGATATTATAGAATTGCATCAAATATTTGTTAAGATGAAAAATCATAAAATTAAATATGTTGTGATGGAAGTGTCATCTCATTCAATTTTTTTATCAAGAATTTACGGACTTCATTTTTCAATTGGAATGATAACGAATTTATCCCGCGAGCATTTGGATTTTCATAAAAATATGGAGGAATATTCAAACACTAAATTTGAATTTTTAAACGATACTCTAAATCATAATGGTAAAGTTGTTGTAAATTATGATAACGAGTATATTCAAAAAAGAATTTCTGAAAAAATGCTCAAAATGTCATTTGATAAAGGTGATTTTGTGATAAATGACGCAAATTATGATATTAATCAATCTAAATTTTACTTAAAATTTTTTAAAGAAAGATATAAATTAAAAACTAATTTAGTGGGAAAATATAATATTCAAAACGTAGCATTTGCTTTTATTGCCTTAAAATTACTTAATCTTGGAGAAAAAAATTCTTCCATAATTAATGCTCTATTTAAAATAAAATCTATTCCCGGTAGGCTACAACAATTAAAAAAATCAAATATATTTGTAGATTTTGCTCATACTCCGGATGCTTTGGAAAATGTTCTTTTGACACTTAAAAAATTGACGAAAAAAAGACTAATTGTGGTCGTTGGAGCAGGTGGAGATAGGGATAAAGGTAAAAGAC
>JAMOQM010000059.1 GCA_027064005.1 Candidatus Cloacimonadota bacterium
TTTTTTCTTTTTACTTTTCTTTCTTTTCTTTCATAATTAAAAATTTTATTGACAATAATTCATTCCGGTTTTTTATTGCAAATATGCAACAGGAAATTATAAGGAGATTATATGGAAAACTTTTCACTCGTATTTGGAAAAGAACTTACCAAATTAAGAAATTCTTTAGGTAAATCTATAACGCAAATGTCAAAAGAAATGAATATTAATAAGTCTAATTTATCTCGATATGAAAGTGGGAAAACGATTCCTTCCATTAAATTTCTTCATAAAATCATTGAAACGTACTCGCTTGAAATTCGAATGATTCAGGATAATAATAAAAATTTTCTCATAAACTTTCTAAAAGCAAATAATGAGATAGAATTTATTAATGAAATTCCTAAAGAGAATTTTATCGAATTTGATATTGTCGGAGAAATTGCGGCCGGAATGCCAATGGAATCTTCCTATTCAGAACCATCGGGAAAGGTAAAAGTCCCGGTAAATTTTGTAAATGGTATTCCTGAAAATTTTCTAGTTTTCAGAGTGAATGGTAGAAGTATGGAACCTGATGTTAATGATGGTGATATAATTTTTATAAAAAAATCTGATTCTTGGGATAATCTTAACAGTAAAATTGTAGCAATTAGAATAAACGGTGAAATTACTTTGAAGAAATTGCAATTAGATGCAAAGAAAAAATTAATAATCCTCTTTCCAATAAATCCGAATTTTAAGACGATAATTATCAATCCTGAAGAAAATGATGATATTACAATTATCGGTGAATTACGAAGTATAATTAGGCAAAATGCAAAACATTAGAAATAGATATCGAATGAAGTCTGATATTTTGGAAGTTATTAAATTGGATTTTAGCGATTCTCATAAAATTCCGTTTCTAGGCTCGCATATAAATGCCGGATTCCCTTCCCCGGCAAGTGATTATATCGATGATGTTCTCGATTTGAATGAGCTTCTCATTTCTCATCCGACTGCGACATATTTTGTCCGAGTTTCAGGAGATTCAATGATTAACGCCGGTATTTTCGATAAAGATATTTTGATTGTTGATCGCTCCATAACTTCCTATAAAAATAAAATAATTATAGCTATTTTAGATGGAGAATTAACGATTAAACGTTTAAAAATTGAGCAATCTTCTTGGTCTTTGGAGCCGGCAAATAAAAAATATCCGACAATTCCCATTGAAAAGGATTCCGACTTTATTGTTTGGGGTGTTGTTACGAATGTAATTCACAAAGTATGACAGATATATTTGCGTTAGTTGATTGTAATTCTTTTTATGTTTCTTGCGAGAGAATTTTCAGACCTGATTTGAATAAAAAACCGGTTGGAGTTTTATCAAATAATGACGGTTGTATTGTTGCGTTATCAAAAGAATTAAAAAATTTAGGGATAAAACGAGGTACGCCGGCTTTCCGGATTTCTCACTTAATTAAAAAACATCATATTACCTTATTTTCTTCAAATTACACTTTGTATGGTGATATTTCGGCAAGAATTATGAACGTTCTTTCAATGTTTACGCCTGATTTGGAGATTTATTCTATTGATGAAGCATTTCTATCTTTTAAAGGTATGGAACATTTTGATTTGGAAAAATACGCCAAAGAAATTAAAGATATTGTTTGGAAATGGGTTGGCGTGCCGGTTTCTATTGGAATTGGAGAAACTAAAACTTTGGCAAAAATTGCAAATCATATTGCTAAAAAATATGATAAATTTGGAGGAATTTTTAATTTGGTAAATCATCCTCAAAAAAAACTGGTTTTGAGTTATGTTAAAGTTTCGGATATTTGGGGTATTGGCAATAAATATGCCGAAAAGCTAAATCGATTCGGTATTTTAAATGCTTCTCAATTTATAGATTGTGATGAGGATTTTATTGAAAAGGAAATGACTATTGTGGGCTTGAAAACCTTAAAAGAATTGAAAGGAGTTTCTTGCATTGTTCTTGATGACTACGTAAAAAGCAAAAAACAGATTATTTCCTCTAAATCTTTTGGAAAGCCTATTTCTGATTTTGATGATTTAATGCAGGCAATTTCTTCTTATTTGGAAATAGCTCTTGAAAAGTTGAGAAAACAACATTCGGTTGCCGGTCAAATGATGATTTTTTTGACGACAAATCCGTTCAAAAATTCTTCTCAATATGCAAATTATGTTTCAGCATCATTAGAGATTCCGTCAGCTTATTCACCCGGTTTTATTCAAATTGGCAGAAGATTATTAAAATCTATTTACAAAGAAGGTTATCAATATAAAAAAGTTGGGGTAATGATTTCGGATATTCAAAAGGAGGAAGAAGCGGAATTGGATTTTTTTAAAACAGCATACATTGATGATAAACATAAAAATATTATGGATGTTTTTGACAAAATAAATAGGATAAACGGTCGAAATACAATTTTTTATTCATCATCGGGAACAGATAAAAAATGGGCGATGAGACGTGAATTCTTGTCAAAAAGATATACGACAAATTGGAAAGAACTTCCGATTGTGAAAGCGGAATAAGGATGGAATATGTGTGGCGGATTTGCTATATTTTCGAGTATTAATGATATCATAAAGTATTATAATATATTGAATTGTGAGTTTAACTTTAATCCAAATTATAACGCTTCGCCCGGTCAAAATATTCTAAGTATAAAATCAGGGATTTCAAATATTCTTTGCAAAATGAATTGGGGAATAGAAAGCTCAAATAAAAAACGTAAAATCACAAATATTCGCTCGGAAACCGTAGCCAAAAATTTTAATCACCTCATTTCTCAAAAAAGATGTATTATTCCGGCAAATGGCTTTTATGAATGGAAAAATCGCAAACCGTATTATATCAAATCAAAAAAAAATGAGTTCCTGAATTTGGGAGGAGTTTTTACTGAATGGAATGATGGAACAGGAAAAATATTTTATAAAACAGCGATTTTGACAACTTGCTCCCAAAAAAGGCTTTATGAAATTCATAATAGAAAACCTGTTGTTATTAATTATAATGATATAAATTTGTGGCTGGATTCCCAAAAAAATATCAATCCAAATACGTTGGTTGATAAATTTCCTGAAGAAAATCTTGAGTTTTATAGAGTTTCCGCTCAAGTAAATAAATATTGGAATAACTTTCCCGGTCTGAATGAAAAATTAACAGATATATATGAAACTCCGGATTTATTTTGATGAAAGAAATTGTTTATGATAAAACCAGGAAAATAATTCATATTGATATGGATGCTTTTTTTGCCGCTGTCGAACAACGAGATTTTCCTGAATTACGCGGGAAACCGGTTGTTATCGGTGGTAAACCAAATAGTCGAGGTGTGGTTTCAACTTGTTCTTATGAAGCAAGAAAATATGGAATTCATTCAGCTATGCCGAGTGCTTTTGCCTATCGTTTATGTCCTTCCGCTATCTTTGTGAGACCACGTTTTGAAGCTTATAAGCAAGCATCTGAAGAAGTGATGAAAATATTTTATGAATATACTGATAAAGTGGAACAGGTCTCTATTGATGAGGCTTATTTGGATGTTACTGAAAATAAATTCAATATGAAAAGCGCCTCAATTATCGCTGAAGAAATTAGAAAAAAAATCAAAGAAAGAACGGGTTTAACCGCTTCAGCAGGAGTTTCCTACAATAAATTTCTCGCTAAAATAGGTTCGGAAATGAATAAACCGGACGGTTTGACAATTATTAGACCGCGTGATGCCAAAGATGTTTTGGAGAATTTACCGATAAGAAAATTTCATGGAATCGGAAAAAAGACGGAAGAAAAAATGAAAGCTATAAATGTATTTTTCGGGCGAGATTTGAAAAAAATATCAATGAATGAGATGATTGAAAGATTTGGGAAAGTTGGCTATTTTTATTATAATATTGTGCGTGGTAAAGATGAAAGAATAGTTGGTAAATCAGGGAAAAGACATTCAATTGCGAGTGAATCCACTTTTGCCGAAGATATTGACGATGTAGATTATATGTTAAGATATTTAAGAAGAATAGCCACCAAATTAGGTGATAATATTCAAAAAAGGAAATTGATTGCAAAAACTGTCTCAATCAAAATAAAATATGGGGATTTTAAACAAATTACAAGAAGTTATACTTCACCTTTTCCAATAAATAGTGAAAAAGATATTTATGATATTTCAAAAAAATTATTAATAAATTCCTTGGAAAAAGATCGGAAAATTAGATTATTGGGAATTAGTATTTCAAACATTATCAACAAAGAAAAGGAGGTTTATCAATTGATTTTGCCATTTTATGAAGAATGGAATCCTTATAAAAATATGTTGGAAGAAACATATTTTATTGACAATTAAATTAGGATATGAAAAATTTGCACAAATTTAGGAGGATTTATGAAAAAATTAATTTTATTCCTTGTGTCGGCGATGTTGTTATTAATAGCCGGTTGTTCAGACAAAGCAACTTTAAACATTTATAATGATACGGTTGTTACGATTTCTTTGTCAGCAAATGGAGATCATTTCCAATTGGATAACGATGAATATTACACAAATTCATGGGATTTAGACCAATCAATTTTTGGAAATGATTCTAAAAATGTGAATATTGTAATTGATTCTCAACTCTATCTTTTTGGGACATCTCACAAAATAAAATTGTCGCCCGGTGATAATAAAGAATATCACATTAATTATGATGCCGGAGCAATTAATTTGACAAACGATACCGACGTTGCAATAATCGGTGTTTATCTCTCTCCTGTTAATGATGATTATTGGGGAGATAACGATTTGGATGGTGAAATTGATTCTTATGAAGACGTTACCTGGAATGCTTCACCGGGACATTGGGATATTCGAATTGAATTTGCAGATGGAGACAATTTAACCGAATGGGATCAAACAATTGCTATCGGTCAGACTTTATCTTTAGAAGCAACAACCGGTAAAAAAGGTAAAAATACTTCAGACCAAAAAGCTGAAAAATCTAAAAAATTCCAATCAGATACGACAAAAGATATTGTGGAATTATTAAAATAACTCACTTTTATTCGGATTGAAAAGACGCGATTTATTGCGTCTTTTTTTTGTTTTATTTTTTCCATTTGACAAGATGAAATTCAAAAAATAAAATTGGAAAAAATAAAAAAGAGGTTAAGGTGAGTAATAAAATCGTTTTTGGGTCAATTGTTAGAAATCTTGTTAATACTGAACCATATCTTAGTTTCATTAAGAATGCCGAAAAATTTGGACATAAAATTTCTGCTTTAATAATCGGCTATAACGTATTTGCCGATGAATTGATTTTAGAAGAATTAAATCGATACTGTAAAACTCTTGCCTTTAAAATGGGAGATATTGATTCATTTTTAAGAAGTTTTCCAAATTGTTCATTATCAAAAAATGAATTATCTGTATTGATTGGCGAACAAAAATATAATTTATATGAGAAATTATCATACGGAACGATGCGAAACAATGTTGTACTGGCTGCCTTAACTTTTGGTGCGGATTTTTTATTATTTTTCGATGATGATGTTTCACCGAAAGTTTTAATGTGTTCTGATAAAAACACTTTTGAATTTCAAGAAATAGATTTTGTGGGAAGTCATGTTTCAAAGATAAAAGATAATGATGAAATTGTAGCTACAACCAGTGATTATACAGGATTTTATATTATACCGCATATAGATTTTCCTAATCTTGAAGATTTACTATTTGGACTTCAAAAGGAGAATGTTTTTTCTTTTATATCTTCCGAAGAAAATAAAAAACCAATTTGTGCTCAAAATATTAGCCGTAATATACGTCTTACAACAAAAATTTTAGGTGGAAATTTATGTCTTGATTTAAGAGAATTAGAATTTTTACCGCCTTTCTTTTCCTCAATATTAGTAATGGGGGGGAATTGCTATCTTGGTCGAGGAGAAGATACTTTGTTTGCTCCGATTGTTAAAAAATTTAAGAAAAAATGTTTAGATATTGATTTGCCGATTTTTCATAATTGTTATGGTGATTTTCCAAATAAGCCGGATTTTCATCATCAAAAAAATTTAGATAGATTTTATTTAGCATGTCTTGGTTGGACGATTCGAAATCCTTTTATGAATTGGATTAGGAAGAATTTTCAACCCGAATTTGATTTAGTAGATGATTCGGAACGATATAAAAAATTAGTTGCCGGAAGCGAAGCTATTTCTGAATATTTAAACGATTACCGATTTATGCACCTTCCGGTTTCTTCAATAATGTCTCAAAAACAATTAAGACATTCTATAGCCAGATTTAATACCTTGATTAATAATTGGAAAAAAGTTCAAAAAGTTTTTAGCAGGAGTTAATTATGACAAAAAAAACATGTGTGGTTGTCCCGACATATTGGTCTAGAAAAAATGGTGAATGGAGAGAAGGTGATGATGTTTATGATCATCCAACCCCGATTAACGAAAATGGTACTTTAGGAAGATTTCTGGAATCAATAAAGATTCTTAAAGATTTAGATTTTTTTCTGGTTATTATCGGAATTTCAACCTCAGATGAAATAGAATTGCAAGTTAATGAAAAAATTATCCATATTGTTGAAAGAGCAAAGTTGCCGGTTGATACAATTGTTGTCTCCGGAAATCATATCACAGAAGTAAAAGAAAAATTAAAAACTCATAAAATGGATAAATACTTAGAAGTTTTACATCCGCATGGTTATTCTAATGTGCGAAATTTATGCTTGTATATTCCCTTTATTTTGGATGCGGAAGTTTCCGTTTTTATAGATGATGATGAAGTTTTTGAAGATCCTGATTTTATGTACAAAGTTAAAGAATTTATCGGTCGAAGGTTTTACGGAAATACAATTGACGGAGTTGCCGGTTACTATTTAAATGAAGATAATGAATATTATGATAAAGTTGATATTGAACCTTGGATGACTTATTGGAATAGATTTGGTCAAAAAAGGGAAGCTTTTGATAAAATAATCGGGAGTGAACCGCGTTTGAAAAAAACACCTTTTGCTTTTGGGGGTGCAATGGTTATCAATAGAAATTTGGCGAAAATTGTTCCATTTGATCCGAAAGTTACACGTGGTGAAGATACTGATTACGTGATAAATGCCAGAATGTTCGGTTATAATTTTTATTTGGATAATAAACTGGCGATAAAACATCTGCCACCAAAGAAAAAACATCCGATTTGGAAAAGATTTAGAGAAGATATTTATCGATTTTTATACAATCAGGCAAAATTTAAAACTCAAGTTGCCAAAACAAATTTACTTATTGTAAATCCTGAGGATTTTGATCCGTACCCCGGTGAATTTTTTAAAGACGATTTACAAGATAAAATTTTCAAAACAAATATAATTCTTGCTCTTAATTATCTTTCAGACAATAAAGTAGAAGAATGCCGTCAAACCATAAAAAATATTTATCTGGCAAAGTATGATGCAATCCCTAAAGAAAATGTCTTTGACGACTATTTAAAATTTCAAGAATTGTGGAGAAAATTTATGGAAAGATCAGAATCTTTGAAAACTGAAATTGCCGATATTCTCCTTAAAAATGTTGTTTTGAAAACAAATTATGATGGAAATGTTGATTTTGGTGAAGATAAAAAAATAGTAAATAATATAGATATTTTTAAGAATCTTGAAAATGCGGAAATTAGAAGATTCTTTAAAATGGGAAATAAGATTGTTTTGAATTCCGGAGAATACTTGTTTAAACAAGGTGAAATAGACAATTCAATTTACATTGTTTTGGATGGCAAATTGCTCATAACTAAAATTAATGGTAATCAAGGTGAAATAAACGTGGGAGAATTAAATATAGGAAATAGTATAAATGAGACTTCCTTATTTTTTCAACACCCTCATACTGTTTCTTTGAAAGCTTCCGAGCAATCGGTAGTTTTGCAATTAAAAAGAGTAGATTTAATGAGAATTATTAATGAAAATTGTGCGTTATCAAATAAATTGCTCTGGTTAATGGCAAAATCTTTGAGCAATAAACTTAGTAAAACTACGGAAGATTATTCTGAAAGTGAAGAAAGGTCGTCAGATGTTTCCTCAAGATTTTGATAAATAATGAGCTATGTATTTCTTTTTATTACGATATTTTTTTTCTCAACTCTTGAAGTAACGGGAAAATTTATCAGCGGTGGAATTTCACCTTTTGCGATAACAATCTATCGTTTTTTATTGGGAGGATTATTAATCCTTCCTTTTGCTATTTCAGAGATAAAAAAAAACAAAACCAAATTTCGTTTTACAGATTTTATGAAATTGTCTTATCCGGGGATTGTTAATGTTACGATATCAATGATGTTGCTTCAATTAGCAATCTATTATGGGAAAGCATCATTGACAGCGATAATTGTTAGTTCAAATCCAATATTTGTAGCGATTTTTGCGAGAATTATTCTCAAAGAAAAGATGAATATTTCTAGAATTTTCGGAATTGTCGCAGGTTTGATTGGGGTTGTTCTGATTATTAGTGCTGAATCAGATGTCCAAACAATTTCTCGAAATCCAAATTTAGGGATAATTTTTGCCTGTTTAGCCTCAATAATATTTGCTTTTTATACCGTAATTTCGAAAAAGTACGTAAAAAAATATGGCAATCTGACGACAAACACAATCGCTTTTTTTATGGGTAGTATTGTATTAGCTATTATCTCGGTAATTTTTGGAATGAAATTGACTTTTGAACCATCTTTAAAAAATTTACTGGCAATAGGATATCTGGGAATTTTCGTCTCAGGTATTGCCTATATTTTGTTTTTTGAAGGATTAAAGAAAGTTCCAACTGCGGTCGGTTCAATGTTTTTCTTTTTGAAGCCGGTAATTGCTTCAATTTTAGCGTATTTAATTTTTCGAGAAAGGATTAATGGAATCCAGATTTTTGGGATTCTTGTAATTATAGCAGGGATTAATATTGAAAATATAAAGAATTTTATAAAGAAAAAAGATACCATTTTGGATTAATTTTTAAACAAAATAAATGGCAATTCTTATTAGGATATTTCAGTATTAGAATAAAAGTTTTCTCAATCTAAAATTGCAACTTATTATGGAAATCATAGTGTTGCAAAGCTTAAAGAGATTTAATTAATTCTATTATGAATTTTTACTATTAATCATTTTTAATTTTTTCATAAAATGATATATAAAGAAATCTAAAATTACTAATCTAAAATGCAAAAGAAAGTGAATACGATTCACTACGATAATATTAATAAGTTGACATTAAAGGGGTTATCATTATCTTTTCAAAAATATCAAGGAGGAAAGATATGAAAAAAGTTATATTGTTAGTATTTATAATGATTTTGTTACAATCATTATTTTCTTATGACGTACAAATCGGTTCAGGGACAAATCATTACGTAAATTCAAATGATTATTTTCCAATATGTGTTAGTGCAGATTATAGTTATTCACAATCAATTTATATGGCTGGAGATTTTTGGAATTCTCCTACATCACAAGAAAAAATTTATAGAATTGCGTTTAATTACGGTGTCTTTCGAAACATGACAAATTCCGATGATTGGGATATTTATCTTGGAACAACTTCGAACAGCACATTCACTGATTGGAAACCGATAAACGAAATGACGCAAGTTTTTTCCGGAGATACCGACCTATCGCTGCTGGAAGCAAATTCAGAAGGTTGGTTTGAAATAACTCTCGATACACCTTTTCATTATGATCCTACAACTGATGGAAATCTTGTAATTGGTGTAATTGACAATACGCCGGGATTTAATCAAAATGATGATTATTATTCAGATTTTTACTCAAGTTCTCAAGGGACAGCTAAAAGTATTTATGGTTATTCATCTAATCTAATAGATCCAAACAATCCACCAAACCATTCTTTGGCTGAATATTGTCCAAATATCAAATTTTATTTTTCTGATGTAAGTGCTCATCCTTTTAAATTTGATAAAAGCGAGTATATTTTCGATTCTACGTTTGAAGGTTTGACAGAATCTAAGACAATTACTATAAAAAACCTTTCAAATAATGCACAAACTTTGAATGATATTAATATCCAAAATACAACCGAAAGTGGTACCGAAGATTTTTCTTTAAGTGGTTTGCCGGCTTTTCCATTATCGTTACCAAGTATGGGAAGTATAACTTTTCAAATGAATATGACTATTATTTCCACCGGAGATTTAACTGCTCAAATTAATTTATCATCCCAATTCGAATCATATTCCGTGAATGTTTCAGGTATTGGAATACCAACCCAAAATGTTCCTTTTCAAGACGATATGGAAAACGGATTTTCAAATTGGAAAATTTCTAATGACAGATGTGTTCAAGCCGGTACCGATAATCCTCATGCAGGCTCAAATTCTGCGGAATATTATCGACCTTATGCTGCCGGATATGTTGAGTCAGGTTTAACAATTCAATTTAATGCGGTAGCTCATCCAATGGTAAATTTTTGGTATAATATAGGAAATAACAGCAATCTTAATAACCTATTTTTAGATGTTAAATTACCAGGATCGGATACTTGGCAAAATCATGTCTGGTCAATGAGTGGTTCCGGTAATACCTGGAATTATGCCTCAGTTGATTTGGATGGATACGGTCTTGAAACCGGAATATTCCAATTAAGATTTAGAGGACTTAGATATAACGGTGCACAATATCCTATTTTATTAGATGATATTAATGTTTATAATTTCAACGGTCCTCCTGATCCTACTACTTGTCAAACTCCAACCGATACAGAAACTGGTGTTTATGAAAACAGATCTTTATGGTGGAATGAAAATCAACATCATACGGAAGGTTATAAACTCTATTTTGGAACAGACAATCCACCAACTAATATTGAAAACGGAACCGATATGTTTGATTTAACATCATACAATCCAGTTCCTCGATTAGATTATTCTACTCAATATTTTTGGAAAGTTGTTCCTTATAATTCCTATGGAGGAGATGCAGTTAATTGTCCTGTTTGGTCATTTACGGTTCGTGATGACCCGACAATTACTACTTTTCCGTGGACTGAAGAGTTTACTGATTGGGAACCTCAAGATTGGGATATGATAAATGGTGAAACGACATGGTCACAATTTAATTATACAAACTATACTCCTGAAATTCATTGTGCACAAGAAAATGGTTGGGGATTTGTTCAATCCTTTATCGACACTCCACCTTTAAATATAACGTTAATGGCAAATCCTAAATTAAGTTTTGATTGGTCTCATCAATATAATGCAAATTATGATGATGCCTTTATCACTGTTTCCGTTTCATTTGATAAAGGTTTTACTTGGCATGAACTTCTTACAATTACCGGAACTGATTTTAACACGCCAAATGCGTATTATAATGCTCCATCATATACGTATTCTCATGCTGAAAACATTGACCTAAGTAATTACATGTCCAGTGATTTGAGAATTAGGTTTGAAGCAAAAAGTAATAGTGGTCCATATATTTTCCTTGATAATGTTAAGGTTGAAAATGTTGAATTACCTCCACACCTCGCAGTTTCTTCAAACACTCTTGATTATGGAATGGTGGAAACGAACTTTGCCTCTTCTCAAAATCTTATTTTGACAAATACCGGTAGCGGAACGGTTACTATTGCTGAAGGTGATTTATTATTTACGGACGATGACAACAGTGAATATTCTTATGAAACTCCGACCTATCCAATTGTTTTAAGTGAAAATGAATCTGTAGCGCTACCGGTTATATTTTCACCAATTTCAGATGGTACGAAGACCGCTAATTTGCATGTTCTTTCGGATGTTAATTCGGAAATAGTTGCTTTGACCGGATTAGCATATACAACTATAAATGGTTATGTTCAAATAGGTACGCAGAATCAAGTAAATCAACATCTTCCTGAAGAACCATATTACAGATATAGCTATACTCAAACACTTTATAAACAATCCGATATAAATCAAAGCAATAAATACATTACTTCAATTTCCTATTATTATTCAGGAGTTTCTCATTTAGATGATGATATTGAAGTTTATATGGCTCATACAGATCAAAATTCTCTTTCGGATTGGCTTCCTATTAGTAATTTTACTCAAGTTTATGACGGCAATATGGATGTTTTACCAGGTAGTCATTGGACTGAAATCCAATTAGATACACCTTTTGAATATAACAATATCGACAATTTGGTTATCGCTTTTCATGAAAAAAAATATGGTGGTTATACTGCGGAAGATGATTTTTATTGCACGCATTTAGATCAAACAATTGTAAGTATTTTTAATTATAGTGATGCTGAAAATCCGGATGTAAATAATCCTCCTACAGGTTATACTTCGGTTTATTTCCCAAATATTAGATTAAAATTAGAAGATCTTCCTCCTGAAGTTACGCTAACTCCGGATTCTTACAACTTTAGTAATGTCCCTGTTGGCTTAAATGTTTCAACTCAATTTACTGTCTCAAATGTTGGTGGAGGTGTGGTAACAATAAATGAAGATGATTTATTTATTGACGGGAATAACGCATCTCAATTTACGATAGGAAATATCTCTTATCCGATAAATCTCGGAGCGGGAGAGAGTTATTCATTTGATGTGAATTTTACTGCCAATGCCATAACATTTTTTACTGCCAATCTAAACCTTATTGTTAATTCTGCCAAGACAAAAAAGACGGAGATAAAAACTTCGACATTATATGCAACCGGAACCGCTTATGTCGGGGATACAACAATTAATCCGATAGATGTAACTTTTAATAACAATCATTTTACAAATTCGTTGGACAATTCTTTATTTTATGATGCTTATGATTTACCCGGTAATGATGATCATGATGTTGTTTACAAGATAGTTTTATCTGAAACAAAATATCTTGATGCTTCAACAGAAGGAAGCGGTTTTGATACGAAATTAGCAATTTATAAAGATTCAACCGGTGTTGCGAATTGGGTTCCAAAATCAGATAATTATCTTTATTATAATGATGATTATTTAACTTCAACTTATTCTAAATTAGAAAATATTGTTCTTTATCCCGGTACATATTTTATTATTGTCGATGGAAATAATGCTAATGGTTCGGTTGTTCTAAATTTGGATACAAGTGTTCAGCAGGAAGATAATTGGGGTAATTTTGATTTTCCGGTAGTTGTAGAATTACCTGATATTGAGCACGGTGGTGGCATAATTCATTTGGGAGGAGCTATTGATCCGTTGGGTGATGTAGGTATTGTTGTGCAACTTTTTGGTTCAGGATTACCTTATCAT
>JAMOQM010000060.1 GCA_027064005.1 Candidatus Cloacimonadota bacterium
AAATTTTCAGAGATATCGAATGAATATGACAAAGAAAGAGATAATCTTATTAATGAATAATGATGGTAATCAGCCAGATTGTTTCTTTAAGATTCACAACTTACAAAGTTGTGGTACGTTTTTAACTAAAACCTCGGTTGTTGAGCAAAGTCTTATGGTTGTTAAGCAAAGCCGAAACAACGGAATTCGAACCGCATGGTTGTTGAGCGAAGCCGAAACAACCAAAGTCGGATTCACAACTTACAAAGTTGTGGTACGATTTTAATTTCAGATTTAATCATCTTCACGCAACAACCAGTCAAAAGCAATTGAATCCGAAAATTCAGCAGTAAATTTATGATTTAAAATCCTCTCATAAAATTTGGGAAATTCAACATCAAAACTATTAAATCGATGTACTTCATTATTAAAAATCGTTAAAGTATAATCGGAAAAATAGTTTTTAATTTTATTAATATCAGATTGCAGAGGATCTAATCCTCCGATCCAAATTTCTTTTATAAAGGCATTATTTTGATAAGATTGAGAGTCCTTATTAATATATTTATTTGTTACATATTTAAAATCTTTTAAAGATTTGTTGGTAATTGTTATCTTTTTTGTTTCATCTTTAAATGACGAATATTCGGTATTTAAATATTTCTTTAATTCATTTTCCGGTTCAATTACCGGATTGATAAGTAAGGAATGGGCATCAAAAATAGATGCTAAAACTTGCGCATAATATCCCCCCAAGCTTGTACCTACAAAGAGTTTTTCTTGATAATAATAATTTCCCGTAATATCTTTATCTATCTTCTTGATATTTACTAATGGTTCGTCATATAAATCATAGCCAATGACATTTTCCCCACCATAATTTTTTTTCAGAAATTTTATTTTCTTTCCGCATTCATAATGTCCTCTAAATCCATGTAAGTAGAATATTTTAATATCTCTTTTTCCCATGACTTGCTCCGTATATTTTTGTACATTATTGTAATTTCAAAATTATTTTTTTTAAAATTTTTCACAAACTCCGGATTCATTCAACCTAAAGCAAATTATATTTCAGAGATGGTTTTTATATCAAAGTTCCAATTTATCATAAAGCATCTTAACAAATATTTTGTAAAATGTTTACGCTTAAAATCTACAATTCTTCCAATATTTTTACAGCCATTTTCAACCCGATTCCCTTAACCGAAGTTAATTCTGACAAAGTTGCTTTTTTAATTTTTTCGACAGAACCGAATTTATTTAACAACAAAAACTTTGTTTCACTGCCAATTCCTTTGATATTATCCAATTCACTGGTCAATGTTCTTGAAGATCTTCGTTTTCTGTGAAAAGTTATGGCAAATCTATGAGATTCATCGCGAATATGTTTAAGTACTTTAATTGAAATTGATGATTTCGGGAGAATAATGGATGTCGAATTTCCCGGCAAAAATACTTCCTCGATTCTTTTTGCAAGTGAAATCATTTCAATATCTTCAAATTCAGAATCTTTAAGTATTGAATAAGCTGAACTCAATTGACCTTTTCCGCCGTCTATCACAATTAAATCCGGTTTTACAAAGTCACCTGATTTTACCCGTCCTAAATATCTTTCCAAAGATTCTTTCATACTTGCGAAATCGTCTTGTCCTTCGACAGTTTTCATAATAAAGTGGCGATAGTTTTTTTTCTGTGGTTTTCCGTTTTCAAAAAAAACAGCTGAAGAAACCGTATCCTGACCTTGAATAGTGGAAATATCAAAGCATACCATTTTCAGAGGCAATCTTTTCAAACCAAGATTTTCTTTTAATTCTCTAACAGCCGGAATGGTTCTATTTTTCTTTTTCAAAGCTTCCAATCGTTTTACTTCGAGATAATTAAAAGCATTGTTTTTCGCCATTTCTATCAATTTGTAATTGTCTCCTTTTTGGGGAACAATTAGTTTATTATCCAGCCATAAGTTCAGTTCTTTAAAATCATCCGGTTTTATCTGAACTATGATTTTGTAAGGAAGTTCTTCGAGTTTATCGGCATAATATTGTTGAATAAAAGCTTTCATAATTGTGGATTGATCATCTTCATCAACATTAATCATCATAAACATTTCACGGTTCAGAAGTTTCCCTTCAATTATTTTAATCACTGACATTGCAGCTTTATTTTCCTCTTTATAATATCCGATAATATCTCGACTTTTCAAATCGGGAAAAAATATATGCTGTTTTTTTTGCATTTGCGACAAAAATTTAATCTTATCTCGAATTTGAGCAGCCAATTCAAAATTCAATTCTTTGGATGCAGAAAGCATTTCATCAGTTAAACCTTCTATTAAACCATCAGATTTTCCCCGCAAAAATCGAATAATCTTATTCACATTTTTCCAATAAATTTGCTTTGAAACTTTGCCTATACATGGTGCTAAACATTTTCCAATATGATAGTTAAAACAGGAACGCTTATATTTTGTTTCGTGTTCCGATTCAATTTTGCGAGAGCAAGATCTTAGAGGAAATAGCCATTGGATTATTCTCAAAGTTTTGTGTAAGGCTCGAGTATTTGCATAAGGTCCAAAATACATATTTCCGTCTTTTTTCAATTGGTGAGCAATAAATATTTTCGGAAAAAGTTCTTTTGTGGTTAAGCATAAAAACGGATAATCTTTATCATCTTTCAGAGCAATATTGTATTTTGGTTTGTATTTTTTAATCAGATTGGATTCGAGGATAAACGCATCTCGTTCAGAATTTGTGATAATATAATCTAAATCGACGATATTTTTCACTAATCTGGTAGTTTTTGCATCATGCTTTCCATGAAAATATGAGCGAACTCGATTCCTTAAAATAATTGCTTTTCCGACATAAATTATCTTACCTTTTTTATTTTTCATAAGATAAACACCGGGAAGTTTTGGTAAAGAGGCGAGTTTTTCTTGAATGTTAGGTTTTATTTTTTCCATATTTTTATTTTCTCAATATAATCAACTCTCAAAACAAACGCGAAAAACACAAATAAAGAAAAAACAGAAAATCCGACAAACGATATCCTCATTATAAGTTGAAAGATTGAATTTCCGGGAATCAGCAATTTTAACTTAAGGGAAATCGGGAAAACAATAGTTGCAGAAATCAAAATTTTTATTAATGAAGGTAAGATTGATTTATAGGAAATTTTAATATATCTCTTTTTAATAATATTGGTGAGAATAAAATACTGAATCATCGCGGAAATTGCAGTTGCCAAAGCCAATCCTGACAAAGCAAAAAAATGCATCAAAACAATATTTAGAATTACATTAATGAAAACGACAATTGTCGCAACTTTAACCGGAGTTTTTGTATCTTTATGAGCATAAAAAATAGGCACAATGATTCTGTTCCAACCATAGAAAAGTAATCCTGAAGAATACCACAACAAAGCATTGTAAGACATTTGCAAGGCTGAAACCCCAAACTCACCTCGCAAAAATAATAGACGGATAATATCTTTTCCTAAAACTATCATAATTAAAATCATTGGAATCATAATATAAATTAAAATTATTAACGAAAATCTAATTTTACTTGAAAGCTCATGCCAATCTTTTTTCGCTACGGATTTTGAAAAATGGGGAATTACGGCAGTTCCAATTGCTGCACCAAAAATACCTAAAGGAAGTTGCATCAGTCTATTCCCGTAATTTAAAGCGGAAATACTGCCAACTATTAGTAAAGAAGCCAATAATTTGTCAGCCACAAGATTAATTTGGCGAACCGCAATTCCAAAAACTCCGGGCAAATATTTTTTCCAAAGATTTAGCAAAGCTGTTTTATTCCATTCTCTTATGATTTGAAAAGAATAGCCGGATTTTTTCATTAAAGGTAAATTTACAATCGTTTGTAAAAATCCTCCAATCAAAACCCCGGAAGCAAAAACATATACTCTTGTTTGCGGATCAGCATCAAAAAATAAGACACCGATTCCAACCGTACCGATAATTCCAATATTCAAAAATGCAGATGATAATCCCGGAAGAAAATAATAGCCGTGCGTGTTTAAGATCGCAATAAAAGTTGATGAAATACCAATAAAAAATAAATAAGGAAAGAGCAATCTTGTTAATTTGGTTGCTAAAATTGTTGTTTCCTGAGAAAATCCGGGAGCCATAAATTTCACAATTAAAGGAGTTATCGCAATCCCGATTAAACATAAGAATGTTAAAAACAGGGTTAAAATATAAAGAATTTGGATTCCATATAAAATCTGTTTTTTTTCACCTTTTTCATTTCCAATACCGATATAGATGGGAATAAATGCAGCCGACAAAGCTCCTTCTCCAAATAATCTTCGTAAAAGATTTGGAATTGTAAAAGCTAAATTAAAAGCATCTGCCACATAACTCGTCCCAAAAAGATAAGCAAAAATTTGATCTCGAACCAAACCCAAAATCCTGCTAAATAAAATAGCAATTGAACCGGAACCTGAATTTTTAATTAGCTTCTTAACACTCAATTATCTCACCTTGCTTAATATTTATATTTTTTTGAATAATAATTCCCGCCAACAAAATCAGTATTCCGCCGAAAACCAAATAAAAATTTAGATGTAATCCGAGAAAAATTATCTCATTTATAGTTGTAAAAAATATTGTGAAAAGAAAAAGAATCGAGACACTATTTGTCGGTAAAAGCGAGAGAGAAAAATTCCAAAATAAAGGCGATAATCCCGATTGAAAGACTCCCATTTCCAAAAGCCAAAACCATTGTAAATTAGTTTTTGGATGCGAAAGATTTTGAAATAAAATAGGAGAACCAATTATAGATGAAATCGCTAAAATTTTAAATAGAAGTAATATAATATCGTCTTTATTCATTTTTTTAACCATAACCGCAGAGTAAAAAATATAAAAGCCAAAAGTAGCTCCGGTTAAAATTCCCAATAAAATTCCTAAATAAAAATGCTCTTGCAATTTTGGGAAACTTCCCTTTCCCAAAACGATTAATCCAATTCCTAATAATGATATGATTAAAGCAAAAATTTCAGATTTTTTGGGGATTATTTTTTGGAATAAGTAGGAAAGCAAAAAAACAAATATCGGCGAAAGATTTTCTAAAATCATCACCAAAGTTGCCGGTAAATACTTCAAAGTAAGATGATAAAAAGTTGAATTTACAACAACCCCGATAAAGGACAAAATAAATATTTCTTTAAAATTTTCTTTAAAATTTAGTCTTAATTTACCTTGAAAAAGCAGATACAAAAATAAAACGAAAGCCCCGATAACAAATCTAACTTCCGTTACAAAAAACATATTTACACCGTTTATTGCCAAATATCTACCGGCGGGACCGTGAATTCCCCAGGAAAATAATGCTATAAAAGCAAATAAAAGACCTTTATTTTTTAATTGTTGTGAATTTTCCATTCATCAAAAGCTTGATTTACATAAATAATCTGGTTTGAAAAATGTTTATTAAAATCTTCCTGCGTAACATTGTCCAATGTCAATTTATCTTCATTAAACATAATATCGCAAATAACTGGAATTTCATCTTCTGCAAGTCTAACCTGTTTAAAAATATCTTGGGCAGTTAACAATCCTGAAACTGTTACTGTATGTCCAAAGAAATCATTTTTAATAGGAATAATCCTGGCGATGTTTTTAGCCAAATTATGATTTATCTCATCGACAATTTTTTCTAAAACCGGTTTGATTGACATTCCTGAAATAAACACAACTTTCTTATTAAGTTTGGAAATATCATTAATAAAATCCGTCTTATAATCTTCCCAATTATCTTTCATGATTCTAACAATTCCGATGCCATTTTCTAATTGGGGAAAATCGCGATAATATTCTTCCTCAGGAATCGGCAATTCCGCTTTGAGAAAAAATTCATCCGAACAAAAGATATTATTTTCCGATATTTTATTTGAATACTCATTTACAAGATTAACTGTTTTTAAAGCTTCTTCTTTAGTGTAAGTTCTCAATTCAGGGAGATTTTTCCTAAATTTAGTTAAGCCGATTGGAACAATCCCCACCGACAGCGTATTTAATTTCGGATTTGATAAATCTTCTAAACTTCGGATTAATTCGTCACCATCATTCATTCCCGGAATTAATACCAATTGAGCATGAAATTCGATTCCTGCTTCCGACAATTCTTCCAATCGCTGAAGTATATTGAAATCATGTTTATGACGCATCATTTTCCGTCTCAAAATCGGATTGGTTGTGTGTACGGAAATATATAGAGGCGAAAGATGTTGTTTCTTAATTTTATCAAAATCATTTTGCGACAAATTCGTCAAAGTAATAAAATTTCCAAAAACAAAAGAAAACAGGTAATCATCATCTTTTACATAAAGACTATCTCTCATATTTTCAGCCATCTGATCCACAAAACAAAAAATACATTTATTAGCACACAATCGACATTGATGCTGGACCGGATTTATTCCGAGAGGTGTTTCCCAATCTTGAATAATATGAATTTCCCGCATCTTGCCATTTTTATTTCGCACCACAAAATCAAGTTTAGGATCGGCTCCGTAATATTCTAAATCTAAGAAATCTTTTATCGGATTATTATTTATTGAAATTATTGTGTCATTTATTGTTATATCGTGTTTTTCAGCCAAACTATTTGGTGAAATTAAATCTATTTTTAAAGCCATTTTACCTCATTAAACATCTAAAATAATAGAGATGATATTTTTGGAATAATATTCTTTTAATATAATATTTATCGCTGCTGTGAGTGGAACTGCCAAAACCATTCCAATTGGTCCCCAAAGCCATCCCCAGAAAATTAAGGAAATTAGAATAATTAAAGGCGACATTTTCAATCGAAATCCTTGTAATTTGGGGTCCAAAAAAGTCCCGAAAAATACTTGTATTAAAAAAAATAATCCTGTTATTAGGAATAAATTAAAGTCAATTCCATGTTTAAAAGCGTAAACCATAATTGGAAAACCACTTGCCACAAAAGAACCGAAATTTGGAATAAAGTTTAAGAAAAACAAAAGCAAGCCTGCGACAATAATGAAATCAATTTTAAAGATAATCATTACAATAATTCCTGAAATAGCAGTTAACAAACTGATTAATGTTTTATTGAAAAGATAAGTTTGGATTTGTTTTTCAATATTCAAAATCATTCTGGTTGTATGTATTTTATCATCAGAATCAATACTGTCTTCGATTCGTGTTAGAAGTCGATCTTTTTCATCTAAGACAAAAACCAGAAAAACTAAAGTTAAAAGTAATTTGATAAAAAAATCTGCAAAATTCCCCATCGCATTCCTCAGAAATCCGGGTAATGAAAAATTTTGGATTACATTAATCCAATTGAATTTTGATTTAAAATACTCCTTCACATTAGGAAGCGGTATATTTATCCGGTCAAAAAAAGATTCGGAAGATTGAATAAAATGACGCTCATAAGCCGGGAATTTGTCTGAAAAAGAAGATACTCCGCTATAAATCAAAATACCTAATCCATAAAATATAAAAAAAATTAAAGAAATCGTTAAAATGATAATGATGAATTTGGGGATTTTTTTCTTCTTTAAGAACCTTTGCATCGGTGAAAAGATAAAGCTAACCATCACAGCTAAAACTAATGGAATAAAAATTGATTTGAGATATTGCAAAGCAGCAACGATAAAAAAGGCAACAATAACCATCAAAAGAATTTTTATACTTTTTATATCTATATCCATATTATTTTTCATATATCACCTTATTCCAAATTTTGATTTTATTAACAAAAATAACATCAATATAGTCAACCTAAATCATAAAAAAAAGCCGACAATTTGCCGACTTTTAAAAATCCTTATTAAATCTTCACTCTTTTATGACCATGATAATGTTCATCACGAATAGCTCTGATTTCTTCACTCTCAAAATAGCTGTCAAAATCCATTTGACGATCAATCACACCGCTCGGAGTAATTTCGACAATTCTATTTGCAATTGTATTTATAAATTGATGATCGTGAGAAGAAAATAATATTACTTCCGAGAAATCAATTAAAGCATTATTTAGAGATGTAATTGTTTCCAAATCCAAATGGTTTGTCGGGTCATCCAAAATTAAAACATTGGCATTACTCAACATCATTTTTGACAACATACAGCGAACTCTTTCACCACCGGAAAGAACATTTGCTTTTTTAAGAGCATCATCATTTGAAAAAAGCATTCTCCCGAGAAATCCGCGTATATATGACAATTCATTCACTTTTGAAAATTGAGAAATCCAGTCAATCAGTTCCATTTCTTCAACAAAATATTTGCTATTTTCTTTTGGTAAATATCCGAAAGAAGTGGTTACCCCCCATTTAAAAGATCCGGAATCCGGTTCAATTTCATTTGTAATAATTTTATAGAGAGTTGTTTTAAATAAGTCATTTTGAGAAAGAAAAGCAATTTTATCGCCGGGATTAACTATTAAAGAGAAATCCTTAATAACTTCTTCCCCATCGATTGTTTTACTAATGTGATCAATACTAATAATCTTATCACCGCATTTTCGTTCCGGACTAAATTGAATAAACGGAAATCTTCGTGAAGAAGTCGGAATATCTTCCAAAGTAAGCTTTTCCAATTGTTTTTTTCTGGAAGTAGCTTGTTTCGCTTTAGAAGCATTTGAACTGAATCTGGCAATGAAAGCTTTAAGCTCTTTAGCTTTTTCTTCCTTCTTTTTATTCTCATTCTGAATTTGTTGGATTTGCATTTGACTTGCTTTTTGCCAAAATTCGTAATTACCGGTGTAAACTTTAATTTTACGATAATCAATATCAGCGATATGTGAACAAACTCGATTTAAAAAATGTCTATCATGAGAGACAACAATTACGGTATTTTCAAAACGAGCTAAAAAGTTTTCCAACCAATTTATTGATTCGATATCCAAGTTATTTGTAGGCTCATCTAAAAGCAAATTATCAGGATTCCCGAAAATAGCTTGAGCAAGCAAAATTCTTACTTTTTCGCCCGGCTCTAATTCTCTCATTTTTTTATGATGAAGATTTTCCTCAATTCCCAATCCGCTTAAAAGTATAGCTGCGTCAGATTCCGCATCCCAACCGTTTAAATCGGCAAATTCACCTTCCAATTCAGCAGCTCTCATTCCATCTGCTTCAGAAAAATCTTCTTTATCGTAAAGTTCGTCTTTTTCCTTCATAATATCGTAAAGTCTTTTATGTCCTCTAATTACTGTTTCAAGGACTTCTACATCATCATACTTGAATTGGTCTTGTTCTAAGACAGCAATTCTTTCATTTTTCCCAACCGAGATATTTCCCGAATCAGGACTAATTTGACCGGACAATATTTTAAGAAAAGTTGACTTTCCTGCACCATTCGCACCGATTAGACCATAACAATTTCCTGAGTTGAACTTTATATTAACATCTTTAAAAAGCGGTTTGCTTCCAAAAGATAAACTTACATCACTAACACTTATCATTATTCCACCTTATTTTTTATATCGTAATTAATTATGCCAAAAAATTATTTAGGGGATTTGAGTCAAACAGAAAATATTCGGACAAATAAAATAATCGCATATATTTATATTTTACTATAAGTTACGCAAAAAAAAAGAGCCACTTCATTTGGCTCTCTTGGAAAAATCTTTTATCTAATTCTAATAATAAACTTATTTCTGATATTTCATAATATTCTCAGCACTACCCCGCTCCACTATTTTTTCCTCAACACATAAACTTTGAAATAAGCCGGAATTTCTTCAGCTTCGATTAATTTTTTCTCAATCTTAGTTAACCTTTTCAGAATATCGAGAGCATCTTTGGAATCAACAAAATTATGAGCAATCCCATCTAACATCCAAAAAAGAAGAGTTCCCCCACTTTGATGAGATTCAACCACATCAAAATATTTTTTAACCGAATATTTTAAAGGTTTCATTAATAATTTTTTCTGCCGCTTTACCATCATTTTTATTTTCCAAAAGTAAATCGGTATATTTCTGTCGCAAATCGCTTTTGATATTCTTATCAATTGTATAAATTTTAATCGCTCTTTTTATTTCTTGAATCGAACTTGTTTCAATTGCCATATCCCGAACATTATACTCAATATCGTTCGGATTATAATTCTTGTATTTTCCCCAATTTGGATTATTGAAAAGAATTAGAGGTTTATCCAGAGCTGCAAATTCTATCATCGCCGACGAAACATCGGAAATCATAATATCAGAAATAATCAAGAAAGGTGTAATATCAATTTCTTCATCATCAACATAAATTACATTTGGATAAGATTTTGGCATTTCGGAAAACATTTTTTTATACTTTGAATTAGTTGAGCCATGTAGCTTAATTATCAAAAATGTCTTATCATCAGGAACAATTTCATAGATTTTATCACCAACAAACGGGATTGAAGAGAGTTCATCATTAAAAGTCGGTGCGTATAAAATATAGCGATAATCTTTCGGTAATCCGTATTTTCCCAAAACTTTTACCTTTGTTAATTCACCTGAAAATAACTTATCCAACTTTGCCATACCTGTCGCAATCACCGGCTTTGAAATGATTTTTTCCATAACGTTTTTATGATATTTTCCGGGGACACAAATCAAATCCGCCTGTTCTTCTCTTCTTGCTATTTCCGTATCCGTATAATATTGTCCTTTAGAAAGAATGCCATGTCCAACATGAACAAGTTTACCGCAATTTTTCACCCAAGGATAAACAGAATCCGCAATAAAAGTAAGATCAGGCTGAAATTCTTGCGGAGTATCATAAATCGGAACATTATATTTTTTTATTAAATCCAATTCGCCCAAACTCAATCCGGCTCTAATTTGCGGTGCCGGTTTTAGATATGAAAAAGCAATCTCTACATCAGGATGCAATTCTTTTAGCTTTTCATAAATTGGAATCAAAATCGGGATATGAACATTTTTAAAAAAATAGAAGAGAAATTTTTTAGATTTCCTATTCTTGATAATTTTTCCCTTTAACTTATTTTCTTTGTTAGATAAACCCATTTTCAAGGCTGAAATTATTTCTAATTCTTTGGTTAAATCCTGCAAAATTAGTTTACTATTCATAATTTTTATTAGACGTTTTTTGAAAAAATAATCATAGAATCTTCCAATTAAGGATAATCTTGTTAAATATATTTTGTCATCATTGGAAATGGTATTTTTTTTAGATAATGTTTCAAGCAACATTTCAGCAAAATCCGGATATTGGTATATTTTGAAAATTTCTGCCAATGTCTTAACAAATTCATCTTCAGAGATTTTATTTTTATATCGCACTATTTTCTTTAGCGTTTCAAAATCCTCATCATTAATAGTAGAATAATAAATAGATGGTGAAATGGCTATCTCATTCAATAAAAATTCTTTTAACCCACTAAAATCCCTAAATTTATTTTTCCCTAATTTTATACACCATAATTTCGGTAAATCATTATCAGTAAAAGAATAAACTGCCTTTCCCCGAAATTTATTAATAAAAGCGTAAGCTTTCTTAGCAGGATTTTCACCGTCTAATTTATCAATAAATAATTTGCTGTTTTGACAACCTTGAATATCTGTCACACCGGTAACAGCATTAATTGTAGGATTATTCATAAAAGTTTTCAGTAACATATAGCCAAAATTTTTATAGAGACTAACATCTTCGTTTAAAAATAAAAAATAATCGCTTTCAGCCGAATTTAACATTTTAATTATGGAATTTTCAAAAGTATCTTGATTATGAATAATTCGAAGATGTCTAAATTGATTAAAATAGGTGAGATATTCCAAAAATTCTTCAATTCTCTTGCTTGATTCTTTGATGATTAAAATCAAATCAATCGGTATTACAGATGAAATTTCTATATCACCAATAATTTGCCGAACAGAAAACAAATTATCTTCTCTCAAAATCAAACCTATACTCAATGAATTCATTCTTTTTACTGGTGGTTGATGTAAAATATTTTTAGTTGCCAACCAAACTTTTTCGCAAGCATTTCCTTCCAAATCGGCAAATAACTGTTTAGCGTATTTAATCCTAGTTTTTGATTTCTTATCATTTTGAAAGATATCTTTAATCTTGTTTTTTATTTCATAAATTGTGGAAACTTCATAACCGAGATCTCTCCACTTGTATTCGATATTTTCAAGATTAAAACCGTGATAATTTGACATATTTTTATTATTATACAAGATAACCGGTTTATTCAAAGCCATAAATTCCATAAATGCGGAAGAAACATCTGAAATCATCAAATCCGCTCCACCAAGATACGGAGCAATATTTTCATCTTCTATAAAAATAATATTATCATTTTGTTCGGCAAAATTTTTGTATTTCTCGACCAAATACGGCAAAGTTGAGCCGTGAAGTTTTATCAAAAGATAATATTCACTGCTTCCTAATTCGGAAAAATTTTCTGAGAAATCAAAAACGCTACTCAAATCTATGTTGAAAGTCGGTGCATAAAGAATTATTTTTTTGTCCTTTTTCAAGTTCAAAATTCGACACAGATTATCTCGACTAAACTCTCCTCTGAAAACCGGATCTAATTTCGGCATTCCGGTTGCAACAACTTTTGTGTGTAAAATTTTATTAAATTGTTCTTTTGCATAATTCCCGGGAACGCAAAGTAAATCCACCCAATTTTCTCTCTCAGTCCAAACCGAATCAGTAAAATAATACCCTTTCGAAATTGTTCCGTGCCCGATATTTACAATCTTTCCGCAACCTGACACTTTGCCTGCAATAGTATCGGCAATAAAAGTAACATCAACATTTCTTATCGGTTTTGCAACAATTTCCGCATCTAATTTCAGTATTTTTTCAACAAGAGAATAATTATTATTTA
>JAMOQM010000061.1 GCA_027064005.1 Candidatus Cloacimonadota bacterium
ACCCGTTCCATTCCATTTCCAAACGTGGTTCCGGCACCACCATTTCTTTTGATTTGCCGAAATCAGGAAATGTTGATTTGACAATCTATAATATCAAAGGTCAGAAAGTCAAAACTCTTACCAATGAGAAATATCCAAAAGGAAAACATTCTTTTATTTGGAACGGAAAGAACGACAAAAATCAAGATGTCAGCTCCGGTGTTTATTTTTATAAATTGAATGTGGATGGAAAAGACGTTAATGTCAAAAAATGCCTTTTGATGAAATAGAAGGCGACGATTCCTATCGTCGCTTTGCTGATTTCCCAGAAACTCCCTTTCGGGCAGAAAATCCCGGAAGTTAACCGATGAGGAAGTCCTGTCAATGCAAGGTTCAGGGATTTAGGGAATTTGGGACATTAAAATTGTAGAGATAAGATTACCTTATCTCTACATTTTTGTGTCTGTCCGTGAAAGTTTGTTGTAAGTTTTCTTTAAATTTATAGAAATAATTAACCTCTTAAAAAAAGATATTGACTCTTATTTTCTCAACCGTAAATTTGCAAATAATTAAAAATTATAGGGAGTAACAATGAGATATTGGAAATCATGTTTTCATAAAAGATATTTTTCTGAAGTTTTCTCATTGTGTAAATATTTGACGTTTATCCCCCCGCAATTATTGAGGCAAAACTCTAAAATACCTCAACTTTTTTATTAAATTCATAAATAATTATGAAAAAATACATATTTTATTTGTTATTATTTACTGCATTAAATCTATTTTCATTGGAAAAAGTAAGAGAAATCAAATTAGAAAATATTGAGGGAACTGAAATTAATGATAAAAATATTTTGTTGTTTTCGAATTTTATGTATAGCGTAAAAAATGAGCTTTTATTTGCAAAAATAAAGACGTTCCGGACTATTGATAACGGTAAAAGGGTAGATTATCCAAATAACTTTTATGGAGTATATGTGTTTAATAAAACCGGTAAGAAAATAAAAAATATAGAGAAATTTAATAGTCGTGATACAAATGGGTATATTAGTACATTCTCTCTTAATCTTAATGAAGGTAAATTTTATTTTTATGATTATCTACAAAAAAAAATGCTTATTTTTTCTGATGTTTACCCATTTTATTTTCTTTCATTTATTACGGATCCTGAAGAAATATTAGATTCGGTTGCACTTCATTTTTTATGGAACGGGTATGTTTTTGCCGACCAAGCAAGTGATGCGATAAAAAAAGGTAATCTTATCTGCACGGAAAGTTTTATGGGAACTTCTTATGGTGAAATTGCTCAAATAAAACCACAACACAAGATAGTTGTAACGGCGAAAAAGATCTGTTCATATAAAACATATTCTGACATTTTATGGAATGATGGTGTAGCCTTAAAAAACAAAGAAATCCAAAAAGACATAAAAATAGTTAATCACGATCCAATCCATTATATGAATGCTTCTATGCCTTTCACCGGAACAATGGACCAGTTTATTCCTAATGGGAATGATACCCTTTTTGTTGTAAATGATTTTGGTATGGATATTAAGCAATATGATAGAAATGTAACTTTGACAGATTCTTTTTACATTGGAGATGTTTATATGAAACCTCGTCTAAAAGAATTGACCAAAATAAAAAAGTTTATAAAAAATAAATACAATGGGAAACATGGCTGGAAATTTTTTACAAAAGATTATCCGATGAGTATTTTGAATGGTGCTTTTTATGATAAAAAAAAGAACAATATGTTGATGATATATAATTTAAAAAAGTATTTTCTAAAAAACGTTAAACTCACAAAAGCAAAAACATATTTATTAATATATTCTCTCAATAATCATAAAGCGATATCAAAATTTATTCCGCTTGATTTTTATCCGATTCAATTTGATTCTGTTAAAAGGGAATTAATCGGAATCAAAAAACAAAACAACAATCTTTATTTACAATTTTACAATATAGAGAATTAAACATTTGGAATAATCAACATGAAAAAAATAGCATTAATACTGTGTTTAATTTCGGCATACACGTTTTTAATCAGTGAAACAAAAATAACTTTGGGCTCAAAAAAATATCAGCTTTTAGATCTTTATAATGGAGCGAAAATTGAGAAATATTCAAACAAAGTCATAACAAGTGAAATTACGAATTTAAACTTTGAAAAAATAAATATTGATAGTTTGTTGGGAAAAAACAAATATTCCTTGGTAATATTTTCTACTGCTTATGGAATTGGTTGAGGGATAAATATTTCAGCCCGTGAGGCTCTTTTAAGAAAAATCTCAAAGAAGTATTCAGGGAAAATTTTTGAAATCTTAGAATATTGGAATAATGATTTGATGAATGACACCATAGAAAAACTTAAATCAAAAAAGATGCAATCTTGTTCATTTGAGATAGTAAACGATATCCCAATTTATTTGGATTATGGAGCAAAAAATATTTCACCTTTAACCAGTGATTTATGTCGATATTTTGTTCATTCGGCATGGGTAGTTTTGGATAGAAAAAATCATCTTCATTTCATAATGGAAGAAATGCCATCCCCAAAACAAAGGAATTATGAAGCGATAGATAATATTATTTCTAATTTCTTATCACAAAAATAAAACTCCCTGTCAAATAATATTGCAGAGATAAAATTGAATTTTCTCTGCATTTTTGTGTCCGTCCGTGAAAGTTCGTGGTTAGTTTTTCTTTCATTTTTTGTAATTGTTTTTGTGTCCGTCCGTGAAAGTCCGTGGTAAGTTTTTCTTTCATTTTTTGTCATTATTCTTGTGTCCGTCCGTGAAAGTCTGTGGTAGTTTTTCTTTCATTTTTTGTCCTTATTTTTGTGTCTGTCCGTGAAAGTTCGTGGTAGTTTTTCTTTAGTTTTTTGTCCTTGTTTTTGTGTCCGTCCGTGAAAGTCTGTGGTAGTTTTTCTTTAGTTTTTTGTCCTTGTTTTTGTGTCCGTCCGTGAAAGTCCGTGGTAAGTTTTTCTTTAATTTTTTGTCATTATTTTTGTGTCCGTCCGTGAAAGTCCGTGGTAAGTTTTTCTTTCATTTTTTGTCATTATTCTTGTGTCCGTCCGTGAAAGTTCGTGGTAAGTTTTTCTTTCATTTTTTGTCATTATTCTTGTGTCCGTCCGTGAAAGTCCGTGGTAAGTTTTCTTTAATTTTTTGTCGATTACTTTCCCCTAAACCTTTCCCATTTACTCTCTTATATTTTTTTCAATCTTGACGCTTAATGCGAAATATTTTTGTAGTAAATAAAAAGTCGGGAGAATAGATGTTTTACGAAAGAATTCAAGATTATTTGTCAGATTCCAATTTATTTACTTCATTATCAGAGAAGATTTCAAATGGTAATCCAATTCAAATTGGTGGGATAAATCGATCTGCGAGGGCGATGCTAATTTCGGATATTTTTCAAAGAACGGGGAAGAATATAATTGTCGTTTCGTCTGATAATAGATTGGCGGAGGAGTATCAGGATGATTTGATTGTTCTCAATAATTTTAGTCATGTTTGGACTTTTCCTGATTACGAAACTCTTCCTTATGAAGAGCGGTCTCCTCATTACAACATTCGTTCTCAAAGAATTGAGACGCTTTCGCAAGCTTTTTCTAATGAGAAAAACATTTATTCTTTATCGATAAATTCTTTTATTCGGAAAATCACTCCTCCTGAATTATTTGAAAATCATATATTTAATTTGGAAAAAGGCAGTGAAATTGAGCTTGAAAAGTTTTTGTCAAAGCTTGTTTCGTTAGGTTACAATTCCGAATATCAGGTTTTGAAGGTTGGTGAGTTTGCACATCGAGGCGGAATTATCGACATATTTTCTCCACATTTTTCATTTCCGATTAGGATTGAGTTATTTGGAGATGAGATTGATTCGATAAAATATTTTAAGGCTTCCACGCAACGGTCTTTTGGCAATGAAATTGAATCAATAAAGATATTACCGATGCGAGAATTTTCTATTTATGATGTAACTGCCGATGAAAATTTTTGGGAAAAAATTCACACAAAAGGATTTTATGAAGGTATTGAACAAGATTTGCCGTTTCTTCTTCCTGAACTAAAATCTTTTCTTGATTATTTTGATAGAGATGATGTTATTTTATTTTTTGACGATTATCATTATTTTCCCTCTTTTTTAGAAGAGATTAAAGCTGATGCAAATGAATTATTCATTAAGAAAAAAGCTGAGCAAAAAAATAAAATTTTAGCTGAGCCTTCTCAATTATATTGTTTTGATAAGGAATTTAAGAATTTAATTAATGATAAAAATAAGGTGTTTTTTAGTGATCAAAAGTTAGATGAAGAATCTGTATATTTCGATATTCCAATAATTAGCCAACCTCTTTATCATAATAATTTAACTCTCTTTGAGGAGAATTTAAAGAAACAAGTTTCAGAAGGATTTAAGATTTTCATTCAGTCGGATAACAAAAGTCAATCAAAAAGAATGCAGGATATTTTGGGGGAATTAGCAGATAATATACATTTCAGTATCGGTGTTTTGCAAAAAGGATTTATTATTCGGAATCCCAAAATAGCAATTTATACTGATCATGAAATTTTTGATAGATATAAAAAGAAAAAATATTCTTCAAAATATGCTCAAGAAAATGCAATTGTTGATTTTGAATCTTTAAAACCCGGCGATTTTGTTGTCCATGTTGAATATGGAATTGGACTTTATGAAGGTCTTAAGCATATGAAAATTAATGGAAATGTGATTGAATGTTTGAAGTTGCGATATGCTGATAATGATCGGATTTATCTCCCAACTCATCAATTAAAATTAATTTCAAGATTTGTCTCCGAGGAAAATATTCAGCCGGTAATTCATAAACTTGGAAGTAAAAAATGGGAAAATCAAAAATCCCGAGCTAAAAAACAAATTGAGCTTGTTGCGGATGATTTGGTAAAACTTTATGCCAATAGACAAATGAAAATGGGTATTACTTTTGAAAAAGATACGGTTTGGCAAAAAGAAATGGAAGATGCTTTTATTTATGAAGAAACTCCGGACCAACTGCGCTCCATTCGTGAAATAAAAGAAGATATGGAATCAAATCGTCCAATGGAACGTCTTTTGTGCGGTGATGTTGGTTTTGGGAAAACAGAAGTTGCGGTTCGAGCAGCATTTAAGGCGGTGGTTAGCGGATTCCAAGTAGCGATTCTGGTTCCGACAACGCTTTTGGCTGAACAACATTACAATGTTTTCCGAGACAGACTTGCTCAGTATCCGGTAAATATTGCCATGTTCAGCAGATTTAGAAGTAAATCGGCTATTAAAAAAGATTTGGTAAAATTAGCTCAAGGTGAATTGGATATTGTTATTGGTACGCACAGAATTTTATCAAAAGATGTCAATTTTAAAAAATTGGGACTTCTAATTATTGACGAAGAACATCGATTTGGAGTAAGAAGTAAAGATAAATTGCGTAAGATAAAAAATAATGTCGATACTCTTTATATGTCGGCAACTCCGATTCCGCGAACTCTAAACATGGCTATTTCAAAGATGAAAGAAATGTCGCTCATTCAGACTTCTCCCAAAGCTCGCCTGCCGGTCAGGACAATCATTATTTCGTATGAAAAGGAAATTATTCGAGATGCGATTAAAAGAGAAGTTGAGCGCGGTGGACAGGTATTTTTTATTCATAATCGGGTTCAAACCATTGATTCTATTGCGGATGATTTGCGAAAACTTTTACCGAGAGTAAAATTTGAAATTGGACACGGTCAAATGAAAGAGAAAGAGTTGGAAAAGGTGATGATTGATTTTGCTCATCATAAATTTGATGTTTTAATTGCCACGACGATTATTGAAAATGGCATCGATATTGCAAATGCAAATACCATCATTATTAATCGAGCCGATACTTTTGGATTGGCACAATTGTATCAAATTAGAGGGCGGGTTGGACGAAGCGACAGAAGAGCTTATGCGTATTTTATAATTCCTAAAAAATTGGAAGATATGGCACGAAAGAGATTGGAAACTTTGACGGAATATAATACTCTCGGTTCAGGTTATCAGATTGCGATGAGGGATTTGGAACTTCGGGGAGCCGGGACTTTATTGGGAACAAAACAGAGTGGAATTATCAATATGGTTGGGTTTAATTTTTATAATAGATTACTTGAACAGGCGATTACCAATATTCAAAACGGGAAAACCGAGGATATTTGGGATGAGAATGATACTACGGAATTGAAAGATTTCTCAATAAATAACGATTATTATTTTCCTGAAGAATATATTAAAAGTCAAAAAATCAGGCTGGAGATTTATAAAAGAATGCTCGATTTTAAATCTGAAGAGGAATTTTATGATTTGATTAAAGAGCTAAAAGATAGATTCGGGAAATTACCGAAAATTGCCGAACGGACAATTCAATATTATTTGATGAGGAATTTGTCGGAAAAAGCAAAGTTGTCGAAATTCAAATTAAAGTCAGATAAAGCTATTTTTGAGTTTGAAAATAAATTTCTGCCTTCTCGGGAAAATATCACAAATTTGTTAAAAAAATTCAATTATCCGGTTTCGTTTGATACTACGAAAAATTTTACTTTAAAATTGACCTTGACGGATGATTACGATAAAAATATTAAAAGCTCAATTAATATCCTGAAATTTATCATTTCATGGAATATCTAAAAGGACGGTCTTATGACAAAGAAAAAATATAATATGATGATTATTTTGATTACCGGAGCTCTAATTATTTATTTAGGATTCTTTCTAAAGTTAAGAACAGGCGGTAATTGGGGAAGAGTTGTGGCAATTGTTAACGGTGAAGAAATTCCTTATTCGAGATATTTGGAAATTATTCAAGACGCACCCAAAGATATGTCGGAAAACGAAAAAAAAATGGCGTTAGATTTTTTGGTAAATCAAAAAGTGATTGAGATATATGCTAAAAAAAGCGGTTTGGTTGAGAAAGAATTAAGAGGAAGATTTGACGGTGAAGAAAAAAATGCTAAAGATAACTTATTGGTACAAACATATTTAAAGAAAAATATCGAAGATAAAGCCAAAGTGTCATCCAAAGAAATAAAAAAATATTTTGATAACCATACTATCCTAAATTTATATGCGATTGCTATTTCCAAATCGGAAGAAAATGCTTTGCAAAAAATTGAAGTGGCTAATATGGCTTTAGATAAAGGAAAGGATTTCTTTGTGATTCAGTCTCAATTTAACGATCCGTCTTTAAGTACTTCAAAAGGATTTTTAGGATATGTTGAAAAAGACAATCCAAAAGATTTACCCGAACCTTTTTTAACTTATAGTAAAAGTTTGAATAAACCCGGCGATCACTCACATTTTTTTGATGCGGTAAAATCATATATGATTCTTTATCGTGGAGAAAATCCTTCTTATAAAAAGATTAAGGATAATATTAAAAATAAATTATTGGCTCAAAAAAAGAAAGCTCTTTGGGATAAAACAATTAAAAAATTGTCCAAAAATATCAACATTGATAAAGATTTTCTCGCTCGCTTGCCTTATATGTCTAAAGGCGAAATCAGTGCCTCAAAGTATTCTTATAAAAAAATTATAACTTTTAAAAATAACATTAAACCCATATTTTTCAGTACCTTTAAAGAAAAATATTCTGACGCAATCGGTAATCTCGATTTCTCAATTACAACCTTTCAAAAACTTACGGATTTTGCCAATAAAGTTGCTCTTAATAAAATTTTTCTTAATGAAGCAAAAAGACAAAAAATTGAGAAAACACGTTTGTTTAAAGATAATTGGAAACATCAATTAAATAAAATCAAAGCGGAAGAAAATAACCAAATTGTCTCTTATGTACTTAATAATTTGAATATTGAAGTGTCGGATCAAGAAATGTTAGATTATTATAATAAACATAAAAATGATTTGCGAAAACCTAATTTTTATAAATTGCAAAAAATAGTTTTTAGCAGTAAAGATAAGGCTGACGAAGTCTATGAACTTTTGAAATCAAAATCTAATTATGAAAGAATGGTAAAAAAATATTCTCAAGAAAAAAATGTGAAATATACAAAAGGAATAACTCAATACCTTTCACGAGAAGATTTAAAAGATGCTTACATTCCGATCTCTAAAATGGCAATAAATGAAATTAGTCGCCCGATTAAATTTCAGGGGAATTATGTGATCTTTAAAACTCTTGATATTCAAGAAGGTGCCGAACAATCATTTCCAATGGTTAAAGAAAGAATTAAACGTATTATTACGGTTAAAAAAACAAGTGCTTGGTTGAAAGGAATTGTAAGTAAATACGGAATTACGATAGAAAAAAAATATGAGAATTTATAGATAACTTGGAAAGAAATATTATTCAAAAAAAGGCATAATTTTTTTGGGAATTTGTGCTATTTTGAAGATAGTTTAGTTTCAGAAAAAAACATCCGAAGTTTCTAAAAATAATTCAAATTTAGACTTGACATCATATGGTTATAAAATCATTTAAAGAAAAATAAATTAAATTTTAAATTAAGTTGGAGATAATATGTTTTTAGATAAATTTTTAAGCTTTTTTAGTAATGATATTTCGATAGATTTAGGTACAGCCAATACTCTTGTTTACCAAAAAGGTGTTGGAATTGTAATTAACGAACCTTCAGTTGTGGCAATCAGCCAAGATAATAAAGAAATAATTGCTATTGGAACTCCCGCCAAATTAATGCTGGGTAAAAATCCGGATGAAGTGAAAGTAATTAAACCCCTGAAAGATGGAGTAATTGCCGATTTTCAAGTTACTGAATTAATGCTCCGAGATTTAATAATGCGAGCAATGAAAAAAAGATTTTTAGTTAAACCACGTATTATCGTTTCCGTTCCGTCCGGAATTACGGAAGTGGAAAAAAGAGCTGTTAGAGATAGTGCTTTACACGCCGGAGCAAGAGAAGTACATCTTGTCTCAGAACCTGTTGCCGCTGCAATTGGAGCTGATTTGCCAATCAATGAACCGCAAGGAAATATGGTAATGGATATCGGTGGAGGAACAACCGAGATTGCTGTTATTTCGTTATTCCATATCGTGGTGCATAATTCTATCCGATTAGGTGGAGATAAAATCGATGCCGCAATTGTAGATTATTTACGAAAGAAAAACAATATTCATATTGGACTTCAAACTGCCGAAAAAATCAAAAAAGAAATTGGTTCTGCTGTTCCGTTAGAGAAAGAACTAACCATGGAAATACGTGGCAGAGATACAATTTCCGGATATCCGATTACCTTAAAGATTACTTCCGAAGCGATTAGAGATGCTATCGCCGATGAAGTGAACAATATGATTGATGCTGTAAAACATTTATTTGAACGAACTGTTCCTGAACTTGCAGCCGATATTGCTGAACGCGGAATAATTCTAACCGGTGGCGGAGCAAAATTGTTGGGATTAGATAAAAAAATAAGTGATGTTGTTGATTTGCCTGTACATGTTGTTCCTGATCCATTGCTTTGCGTGGTAAAAGGCAGTGGCAGTATTTTGGATAATATTGATTATTATAAAGAAGTGTTAATTCAAAAAATTAATGACTAAATCCTGTGAACAAGCAGAATCTAATAATTATTTTCAGCATTTTTATTACTATTTTTCTTTTTTTCGGAACAGAATCAGATAGAATAAATAAAGGGATTTTTCTCAGCAAGAATGTTTATTTTCCATTAATATCTTCTATTGAGAGGATTAGAAGTTTTAATGCCTTAAAAAAAGAAAATAAGAAATTATTGGAAAGGAATATTGATTATGAACTCGAAATTGCTAAATATCAAAGATTGTTGCTAATAAATACAAATAAGAAAAAAATTTATCACAAAATAAAAAACAGATTTAAAATTGCCGAAATTATCGGAATCACCGGTGTTTATACTCAACGAAATCTAATCCTTAATGTCGGGAAAATGGATGGAATCTCTCCCGGAATGCCGATTATAAGTATAAACGGGATTGTTGGAAAAGTAATATCCGTTAGTCAAAATTCAGCGATTGCTTTACCTTTTAATAATAAGGATTTTAAATTGGCAATAATGGATAAATCAACAGGTACCCAAGGTTTATTGGAAGCACAAATTACCGGAAGTAACTTTATGAATTATATAAAAATCGGGTCTCAAGTTAGTATTGGGGATACGGTGGTTACTTCAAATTTGTCTCAAGTTTTTCCAAAAAATTTACCGGTTGGGAAAATAAAGCAAATTATAAATATAAATAGTGGAATGTATTATAAAGCGGAAATAGAACCATTCGTTAATGTGGAAAATTTAGGAATGGTAGCGATATTAGCCGGAGGGAAAAATGAAGAAATCCGAAATTAAAAAATATAAAAATGAATCGTTTAAACGAATTCCTATTAAAACAAAGATAATTCTTAAAGAAGATAATATCTTGGATTTGGTAGAAAAATTTGTAAAGCCGAAGCTTCAAAAAGGAGATATTCTGACAATTAGCGAATCACCTTTGGCAATAACTCAAGGACGAGCTGTTTTAGTATCAGAATTAAAAATAGGACTTTTGGCGAAAATCTTATGGAGATTTGTGAAAAAAACAAAACATGGCGTTGGTTTGCGTTCTCCTTCAAGTATGCAGTGTGCAATTGATGAAGCCGGCGGATTAAGAATTCTATTTGCCGCAATTATTGGCGGATTGGGAAAGATTTTTGGGCGAAGTGGCGATTTTTATAGAATTGCCGGAAAACAAGCTGCTTTGGTTGATGCCGCTTTCACTTCTCCTGTTCCTCCATTTGACAAATGTGTTGTGAAAGGTCCGATTCATCCTGAAATGGAAGCTCAGAAAATTTGCGATAAATTTGGCTGTGAAACAGCGGTTATGGATATTAATGATATTGGCGGTTGCTGGATGATTGGCGGAAGTTCAAAAATAGATAAAGATTTTCTCGAAGAAATAATGAATGACAATCCCCAGGGACAGGGAGATGAATTAACACCTTTTTGTATTATTAGAAAAATAGATTAGCGATGAATATTCTTGTTGGAAATATTATATTCGGAACATTTATTTTTTACCTTCAGATTCTTTTTATGCCGAAGTTAAGTTTGTTCGGGATTATTCCTGATGTTTATATTCCTTTTGTAATTATTCTCGGTCAAAAAAACAGGCTAATAGAATCAATACCAATTGTTTTATTTTTTGGAATTGCCGGGGATTTGTTTTATCCGGAGCGATTGGGGATCCATACTTTCGGACTTTTAATTACAACTATTTTGGTCAGTAAATTCCATCATAGTATAAATAAAGAAAAATTAATCAGTGTTTTCTCAAGTATTTCCATAATTATTATTTTTATGATGACGATAAATTTTGTGAGCCTTTTTGGGAGTTTTACGGAAAGCTATTTTTTATTCATCAGGTATTTCTTATATAATTCAATATTTTCCGTTTTTTCTGTTTATCTTTATACTTTGCTTTCCAAGGTGAGATTTTATATTGATGTTTAGAAAGATTTCCACTTTTTATTATTTACTTATTGGTATCGTCTCGGTGTTTTTATATTTAATTTTAGGATTAATTAATCTTCAAATATTAAATAAAGATAAATATAAGCTAATTGCAGAAAATAATTTTGTGAGAATAAAAAAGATTAAACCGACGAGAGGTGAAATTCTTGATGTGAATTATAAACCAATTGTTACAAATATTCCTTCTTATAATTTATATTTTGTTGGGAATAAGATAAATGATAAAAATAAATTTATTAATTTTGTTTCAGAAAATACCGCACTTTCCGGAGATGAAGTTAAAGAGATTTTGTATAAAAATAGATATCATAAATACAATAAAAGACTTTTGGTAGAAAATATTCCATTTGAGAAAATGTTGGGGATTTCTGAAAAATTAGATGGCTATAAATCGCTTTTTATTGAAGCCGAATCTACAAGGAAATATGCCTATCCAAATCATTTTACCGGCTATACTTCAAAAATTACCGATGATCTCTACAAGAAGTTAAAATCAAAAGGATATGGTTTAAATGATAAAATAGGAATTTCCGGATTAGAAAAATATTATGAAAAAATTCTCAAAGGAAAAGTCGGATACGAAATAAAACAGGTTGATGCCAAAGGTAAAAATCTTCACTTCTTTAAATATCATTTGGAGAAAAAAGCGTTAAACGGTGATAATCTGATACTTACAATTGATAATGACGTGCAAAATATTGTCCGAGAAAAATTCCCTAAAAATATGAAGGGTGCGGTCATTATTATGGATATGGAAACCGGCGGATTAATTTCTTATGTCAGTTATCCTGAAATTGATCCCAATATTTTTATGTCGCCAATATCAACGGAAACCTGGAATTCCATAATTCTTAATCCTCAGAAACCGATGTTCGATCGAGTTCTCAAAGGTAGATTCCCTCCCGCCTCGACATTTAAATCACTCGTTGGATTATATGGACTTGAAAATGGAATTATAGAAAGAAATACAAAATTAGCCGAATGTACCGGCGGATTGCAAGTAGGTAATCGATTTTTTAAATGCTGGTTTTCCGGCGGACATGGAAGATTGAATATTATTGATGCACTTTCCGTATCTTGTGATGTTTTCTTTTATGATTTGTCTTTAAGGATTGCTTTGGATGATATTTCTCAATTTACAAAAAGTTGCTATTTAATTGATAAAACCGGTATTGATTTGCCAAAAGAAGTGAAAGGATTTATTCCTAACACGAAATGGTATAAAGATCATTATGGAAAATATACTTCGATTTTAGGTCAAAAAGTAAATCTTGTAATTGGGCAAGGTGAAGTTTTAGTAACCCCGCTTTCGCTTTGTGCTTTTTATG
>JAMOQM010000062.1 GCA_027064005.1 Candidatus Cloacimonadota bacterium
ATTTATACAATACAATTATTGAAACATATTATAAAAAACAATTAACTTTCTGATATATATAATCTTATCCTCCATGTTAAACACATTTTTTGTCATAAATTATGTTTATTAATCAATAAGAACTAAAATTTCGCATAGAGTAAAATGTTTCTCAGATTAATTCTAACTTTTTCCTATCAACTCAGCTGAAGCAATTTAAAATTATCAAAAAATAATTTTATCCAAGCAACTTAAAACCGGGTTGATTTTCAAATCTTATTATTTTTTAATAAAAGTGTGAATCGTGTCATTTATCGAATAGGAAATATCGCGAATTTTTACAAACTTTTCACGATTTTTATAGATATAAATCGAGCCGAAATCGTTTGTTTTGTGAAGAGGATATTTAGTTTTTTGATTTTGAAAAATATATGGTTCATTTATCAAAGGTCTGTTTTTTAAATCAACAACCGTAATTTTTGTGAGATTTTCATAATAGGATTCAGCGGAGGCAAAAATGGCGTTTATATTTTTCCTAACAATTTTTTTCATTTTTTTATTATTTGGGAAAACGATTGGAATGCCGTTTTTAATTCCGCAAGTTTCAATATTAAAGGCTAAAGTTCCACAATTTGCATAAATAAAATCACGAGCCAAACTCCTTTTTGCAAAATCTTGAGAATAAATTTTGTAATAGGATTTTTCATAATCTTTAGGAAGCTTTTGTTGCATTATTTTTGCTAAATCCAGCATTTTATGATAATCATAAGAAATCACATTATCACGTTTCCAAGGAAAGAAAATCATTTCGGAAAAATTTCCCGAATAAGATGAATGATAAAAATATGCTAATTGGAACGATTTCTCTTTCATGAATTTTGAGATGATTTGGATCTCTTTTTCAGATTTTGAGGAAAAACCGGGGAAATATCTGCTTTCAGGCGAAAAATGATCATTATTATTCCAATTAAAATCATAATTCCTATTCAAATCAACACCGTCATATTTCAAATCAAATTTACCGTTTTTATTTGTATCTGAGTTATTTTTTCTTTTATGATCATAATCTCCGTTTTGAAAATAATACATTCCTTCCGGATTAATTGTGGGTATTATCCACCAAGAAAACTCGTTCACCAAATTGGTAATATTTTCCTGCAAATTATATCTTTTACATAATGTCTCTGCTAAAGAATAAGCAATCTCAATCCCCACCGGCTCTTCAGAATGATGTTGCCCGATTATTATGATTTTAGGTTTGCCATTTTTTGTGGAAAAATCACTGATATTTATCGCATAAATCGGGAAATGATTTGTCGCAGTTTTTCCTAAAATTTCCCATTTTACCAGATCAGGATATTGTTTTTTCAAGATTTTTATTTTTGGAAGTAATTCAGCCCATTTTGTATATTCAGAATCAAGCGGATAAATATTTTGTCCGGAAAAAAGTGGTCTTAAATTAAAAATGAACAAAATTATTAGAATCAGATTTTTCACAAAAACTCCATAAATATTTTTTTCATAAAATCGCCAATATTCTTCCTAAATTTTAGAATAATTACCGAATTTATTGTTTGATTTTATCTTTTGGATTTGAAGTTTCTTTGCAAGATTTTTATTTGAATTAGACATTTTTTTAACCTTTTATTTTTGGATTAGTTATGCTAAATTTTTTCTGCAAATTTCTTTTTACGGAAAACTTTGTACTCAATCAATTTGCTATGAGAGATTGGATTGATTTTTTAGTTTTGCCAAAGGATATAAAATTAATAAGATTATTGAAAATATAACTATTCCTTTTCCAATTCCGAATTTGTCAGCCAGAAATCCTAAAATCGGGGCAAAAATCGTAACTAAAATTGTTTTTAATTGGGATTCAATTGATAATCCCGTGGCAGTGTATTCAGTTGGAATAATTTCAGAAAGATATGACATTGCGAGCGGTCTTCTTAAATTTTGCAATAAATAGAGAATAATGAAAAGAATGATGGCGATTTTATATATTTGAAAATGATATGTTGCTCCGGCAAAAATGATAACTAAAATTCCGATAACAAATGTTACGTTCATTGCTTTTGTTATTGATTTCATTTTCTTTTGAAATTTGCCCGAATTTTGAGATGCAAAAGCGGTTAAGAAAAATAAGAAGAAATAGACAATTGCCACCAAAATTGATGATCGCTGTTTTGCTGAAAAAGTTAGTAATATCGGGATAGAAACGATTGTTGATTTTAATAACGGTTGAAGATAGTCCTTCACACTTTTGAATGCTGCAGCAAAAATCGAGGAACTGAAAATACCTTTTCTAAAATCATTGGAAGTTATGAAACCTCTAAATGATGAAAAAGCCGATTTGCCGGAAATTTTCATTCTATTTCCATTTAATTCATTTGGATAAGATGCCATTAAAAATAATTCCAAAATATAGGGAATAATAGAAGC
>JAMOQM010000063.1 GCA_027064005.1 Candidatus Cloacimonadota bacterium
GCTATTCTTATAATTAACATTATTATTTTTTCCTTTGAATCAGGCTATTGGGTAATAATTTTAAAAAAGCTAAACTTTTATCATAATCTATTTCATAGAAATTTACTCCAAGATCAATTGCAGAATAGTATTCCGCTTGATTATTTTTATAAAATTCTTCCGAAGGTATTTTCCAAAATTCATTTCCTAATTTTTCAGCAATAAACCATTTTTCTAAAATTCTCGCAGCTCTCCCATTCCCATCCATAAAAGGATGGATATGAACAAATCTCAAATGTATTAATGAAGCAAAATAAAATACCTCGGCAATTGTTAGTTGGTTTGAAATAATTGAGTTTATATCAACAAAAAATGATTTCATCTCTTTTTTAACAAATTCAGGTTCTACGGCAAGATAAACCAAACCTGATTTACCAAAAACGCCAACAGGTTCTCCTCTATAATGCCCTCTTTTACTTTTTATCAATATTGTTTTAGACAATATTTGATGACATTTAAGCAAATTAAGTTCCGAGAGAGAATTCGATTGGGCAAATTCATAAGCTTTAACTAAATATTCAATTTCTTCTATTTCTTTTGTTGGTCTAAATTTCTTTTTGGTTAATTCATAATTCATAAATGTATTTAAATCAACCGTATTACCTTCAATATTTGACGAAAAAATTGCTGATGTTTTGGTTAAATAAGAAAAATCTCCTGCTTTTTTTGAAAAATCAAACTTATCAATTAAAGTAGGAATATTTTTACTTATCACATCAAGATAGTCATTAAAATATTTTTTATTTGTTATTCTCATATTTATCCTCGTTATTAACGGTTTGGCTCTGTCCAGTATGGGATTCTATCTCTCAATTTATTACTAATTATCATTACATGCAGTTACTCTTAATATGTATAGTCTTTGTTGTCATTTTGTTATTTCTTATTCTTTCTAATTGACTGTTTTACAAGGCTCAAAATATATTCTAAATTTTCATCATCTTGAATTTGTATTTCATAATCTCCATTTCCCCAATGACCAGTTGTTGAAACATCTCTCGTAATTCCTTTTGTGTCGTCAAGTTCTCCTTTGCTCATATTAATCCACATTTTCAGTGCTTTTTTCTGAGGCAAAATGTCAATTACATTTCGACCGGCAACAAAGGCTATATATTTTTTCTTTGGTTTGATTTCAAGGTTGTCTAAATTTTGGATTGCAGTTTTAAATTTTTCATAAAGTTCTTTTATTTCATCAGTTACATTTCCTAAATGTTCCTGCTCTGAATAAACCTTTATTTCTTTGACAACATTATCAATTGTATTATCCGTTTTGGAAATTGTTTTAATACTTTCTTGTGCACCTGCCTTTTGAATTTGGCTATATGATACCGTTCCATTTTCGTAGCGTTTAACTTCCCACAATTCAATTGGTAAATCTTTAAAATTTATTGCTTCTCTTTGGTAATTTGTAAATGCTGGTGAAATAAACAAAACCCTTGATTGCGACCAATCAACGTCTGTTCTTTTTAGTGTTTTATCAAGATTTTCATTAAATTCCAAAATAAAATCCGCTTTATTATTAAGCATCAATGATAAATATGCATAACCTTGGTCAATTACGCTAAAATTTTTGTCTCGTTTATATTCAATTATTACAAAAGCATTTGCTTCTTTATCAAAAGCAAGAGTATCAATTCTAAAATTATTTAGAGCAAATTCAGATTTCACAAATTCAAGCCCAAAAATAGTTTCCAGATTGTTTTCCGTTAATTCTTGGATTTCCTTTTCAAGTCTGAACGGTTTTTCGTTGATATATTCTAATTTATTTTCAATTTTGTATAGTGCCATAAATTAACCTTTTGGTGGAAACGGGTCTGTTCCTTTTGGATAAGTTCTTTCTTCTTGGATTTTCCCGTCTTGCTTATGAATTTTTACCGAACTATTGCCTTGCTTCTTTGCAATTTCAATAGTTTTTTTCACGACTTCCTGTTTCGTTTTTCCTTTTACAGATGCTCGGTTTCCTTTTTCTACTTTTCCTTTCCAACCATCATCCGTTTTAGTAACGTGGTAAGTTTTTCTTTTTGTCATTTAATCTTCCTTCAACACATATATCAACAATTATTTTGTTTCCTTTTAGTCAAGAACTTACAATTTTTCCTACTACATTTAGGTATAATGGTTGGTAGCTGTCACTTCGAGCTTGCGAGTAGGAGGCTGCTTGTTAGGTCAGATCATTTCAGAAGTAACATCCTACGTGTAGTTTCCTGTTTCTTTTCCGTTCTGATTTTATAGAAATAAACTCCCGAAGAAACGGTATCTCCATCCTCATCTTTCCCGTTCCAAACTACAGAATTATTTCCTTTTGATTTAATCTCATTTACCAATTCTTTAATTTTTT
>JAMOQM010000064.1 GCA_027064005.1 Candidatus Cloacimonadota bacterium
AACACAGAAGTTAAGCTCATCAGCGCCGATGGTACTGCACTGGCAACGGTGTGGGAGAGTAGGTCGCTGCCATCTTTTAAAATTAGGCTTTTTTTATAGATAAAAATATTTAAAAAAAACAGCAACTCTAAAATGTTGCTGTTTTTTTGTATCTTAACTTATTCTTAAAATTAAAGATAAAGGCAAAGGTAAGATGAATCTTCAGGAACTTTCAATTTGAATTTCTTATTTTTTTCTACTCTAAAAAATTCTCCTTTTTTGTATTCAATCCAATCTTTACTTTCAGGCAAGAGTACAATTAATTTTCCGCTTGTAACATTCATGATTTCAATAGTGGATGTACCGAACTCATATTCACCTTTAGCCATAACTCCAATAGTAGCTGGTCCTTCGGAAGTATTAAAGGCGATAGATTTAACTTTGCCTTCAAAGTATTCATTTGTTTTAAACATCGTTTCCTCCAAAATTATTTATTATGCAAAAATATATTCTTCGAGTAGAAGTCAAGCAAACAATATTGAGATTAAGATTCATGTTTTATTGCTTTTTTTTCATACAAAAAACATGCTACCTTATGATTATTACCAACATCATACAAAGGCGGATATTCCTTTTCGCATCTTTCAGTTTTAAATTTACATCTTGTTTGAAAATAGCAACCACTTGGTGGATTTATTGGTGATGGTACGTCGCCTAAAATCACGTTATCTTTTTTTCTATTTTTTGGATCAATTCCGGGTGAAGCTTCATAAAGAGCTTTGGTATAAGGGTGTAATCTATTATTAATAAGCTCGTCTTTAGATGCGGATTCAACTATTCTTCCCAGATACATCACGATAATTCGATCAGAAATAAATTCTACAACTGATAGATCATGAGCTATAAATATATAGGTTAAATTCAGTTCCTCTTGAAGATCCATTAATAAATTAATAATTTGGGCTTGTATTGAGACATCAAGAGCCGAAACTGCTTCATCACAAACTACAAGTTCAGGGTTTAAAGCTATTGCTCTCGCGATTCCAATTCTTTGACGTTGTCCTCCTGAAAATTGGTGTGGATAACGATTTTTGTATCCGGGATTCAACCCGACTCGTTTAAGCAAGCTGTCAATTTTCAAATTAATCTCAGATTTGGTCAGTTTTGTATGAATTTTGAATGGTTGAGCCAATGTTGAAAAAATATTTCTTCGTGGATTTAAAGATGAAAAAGGGTCTTGGAAAATCATTTGCATTTGTTGACGAAGATTTGTCAAATCCTTATGATTCAAATCATAAATATTTTTATCTTTAAATATAACCTTGCCAGCCGTTATATTATGTAATCTTAACAAGGTTTTCCCTAAAGTTGATTTTCCACAACCTGATTCTCCGACAATTCCGAGAGTTTCGCCTTTAGATAATTCTAAGCTTACTCCATCAACTGCTTTTAGAATTTTCTTCTCTTCACTATAATTTGATGCTTTAACTTGATAATATTTAACAACATTTTTTGCAATAAGTATTTTTTCCATTATTCTCTACCTTTTATAATTTTATCAACAAAATGACATCTAACTAGGTGGTTGTTTTCAAAATATTTATCAGGGGGAAATTCTTTTTCACAAATATCTTCTGCATAATCACATCTATTTGCGAATGGACATCCTTTACCTATGTGGAGTAAATTAGGTACGGTTCCCCGAATTGTTTCTAATCTTTTTCTATTTCGGTATTTTTTATTTGAAGGTATTGAGTTTAGAAGTCCATTTGTATAAGGATGGAGTGGATTTTCAAACAAATCTATAACATTTGCTTCTTCGATTTTTTTACCTGCATACATGACAATAACTTGATCTGCCATTTGTGACACAACATTCATATCATGAGTAATTAGAATAATTGACATCCCAATTCGCTCTTTTAGTTCATTCATTAATTGCAATATTTGGGCTTGAATTGTTACATCAAGGGCAGTAGTTGGTTCATCAGCTAAAAGCAATAAAGGATTTGGAGAAGCTAATGACATTGCAATCATAACACGTTGACGCATTCCTCCTGACAATTGGTGTGGATAATCAAAAACACGTTTTTCCGGAGATGGGATTCCAACTAATTTAAGCATTTCGATAGATTTTTGCAAAGCTTCAGCTTTATTCAATTTATGATGAACTATATAAACCTCACTTATCTGATCTCCGATTCTAAATACCGGGTTGAGAGAAGTCATTGGTTCTTGGAAAATCATAGAAATTTTATTTCCGCGAATTTTCCTCATTTCATTTTCAGAAAGATCCAAGAGATTTTCTCCATTAAGTTTAATTGTACCTGAAACGATTTTTCCCGGAGGGCTTTGAATTAATTGCATAATGGATAGGGATGTAACAGATTTTCCACATCCTGATTCTCCTACAATACAAAGTGTTTTTCCTTTTTCAAGAGATAAATCCAAATCATCAACAGCTTTTACAACGCCTTTTTGAGTGTAAAAATAAGTTCTAAGGTTTTTGATTTCTAAGAGTAATTTATTATTCTTCACATTTTCTCCTTAATTTTTAAGTCTAGGATCTAATACGTCGCGTAATCCATCACCCAAAAGATTAAATCCGATTACCGCAAATAAAATTGCCAATCCCGGGAAAGTTACGACCCACCAAGCTGAGGAAACGAATGCCCGCGCGGAATTTAGCATTAAACCCCATTCAGGTAATGGAGGTTGAGCACCTAACCCTAAAAAAGATAAGCCGGCTGCTTCTAAAATAGCATTTCCGAATCCCAAAGTAGTGTTTACAATTATAGGTGAAAGACAATTTGGTAAGATACTAAAAAATAAAAGTTTTAGGTTAGATTCTCCTAAAGATCTTTCAGCTAAAATATAATCGCTTTCCTTTTCCGCTAAAACGGATGATCGCACTATTCTTGCATATTGAGGAATTCCAACCACACCGATGGCAATCATGGAATTTTGTAGAGATGGTCCAAGCATGGCAACAATAACAATTGCCAGTAAGATATATGGAAATGCTAACATTATGTCCATTAATCTCATTAAAAGATTATCGATCCAACCACCCCAAAAACCTGCTACCAAACCAATAATTGTTCCTATAACAAAGGAAATTGCGACGGAGATGATTCCAATCATTAATGATATTCTTGATCCGTAAATGATTCTGCTAAAAATATCTCTTCCAAAATCATCTGTTCCAAATAGATGGCCGTTTGTAAAAGGTCGAGTTAAGCGAATTCCAATATCTTGGATGTTGGGGTCAAAGGGAGCAATAATTTTAGCAAAAATTGCTACCAAAATTAGAATCGCTAATATGCCGAGTCCAACCATAGCTGTTTTATTTTTCTTTAAAAGCAACCAACTCTCGTATAATGGGGAATCTACATCATAAGTTTTTTCTTTTATATTTATGCTCATTGTAATTTCTCCTAATACTTAATTTTTGGATTTAGATATGAATACAGAATATCTACAAATAGATTAACGAATAAAAATGTGGTTGAGATGATAATTATTCCACCTTGAACTGAAGGAAAATCACGTGCTTCAATTGCATTGTAAAGCCACTTTCCCAATCCTGGCCAAGAAAAAATGGTCTCTGTTAAAACGGCTCCTCCCAATAACAAACCGAATTGCAATCCAATAACGGTAATAATCGGCAACATGGCATTTTTAAGAGCGTGTTTATAGATAACAACATTTTCTTTCAAACCTTTGGCACGAGCTGTTCGAATATAATCTTGGTTTAAGACTTCTAACATTGAACTTCTTGTCATTCTGGCAATTATTGCTACCGGAATTGTTGAGAGAGTTATTGAAGGCAATAAAAGATGTTTAATGGTTGACCATAAATAGGCGAAATTTCCAGTTTTAAAAATGTAGATAATTGAATCAATTAAATAAAAATTTGTTATTGGTTCAAAAAACATTCGAGAGCCAATTCTTCCACCTGTTGGCAATAAGTTCAAATTAATGGAAAATATAATTATTAGAACCAATCCCAGCCAAAAAATTGGCATTGACACACCTACTAATGCCATAAACATTGATGAATAATCTATAAAAGAATACTGCTTTGAAGCGGATAAAACTCCGGCGACAATTCCAATAAATGTAGCAAAAAACATGGCAACTATAGACATTTCAATTGTTGCAGGAAAATGAGCTTTAATCTCATCGATAACTTTTTGTCCGCTTTTAATTGATTTCCCGAAATCTAATTGCGATGTTCTCTTTAAATATTTCCAATAACGTACATGTAAAGGTTGATTTAAACCAAGTTCCTGACGGAGATTTTCCAATGCTTTTTTAGATGCTCTTTCGCCGAGCATTACTTGAGCTGGATCTCCCGGAGCTAAGGCCATCATAATAAAAACTAATGTAACCACTCCCCAAACAGTTGGAATGAGTAGTAACAATCTTTTCAAAATATATTTTAACACAAAACTCTCCCAATAAAAAAGGAGGGATAATCCCTCCTTTTCAGTTTATTTTTTTAACCATACAAAATGAAATACACGTTTTCCCGTAGGATATAGTTTGAAATCCATTACATTGGCTTTCATCGGTTCAACAACAACTGAATGTGCTAAACAAACCCATGGAACTTGATTATGGAAAACAACTTGTGCTTTATCATATAGTTCTTTTCTTTTTGATTGGATAGATGTTTCTTTTGCTTGTTTGATTAAAGCTGTAAATTTATCATTTTTCCAGAAAGCAATATTTCCGGCAGGAATTTTTGCTGCATCTTTAGAAAGTAAATTCCATAAGAAATTATCGGGATCACCGTTATCTCCAGTCCAACCTAATAACGCCATATCGTGTTCACCACGATTAGTTTTGTCTAAGTAGGTTCCCCATTCATAACTGACTATTTTAGCTTTAATTCCAACTTTAGCCAATTGAGCTTGAATAACTTCGGCAACTTTTCGACCGTTAGGATTATACGGTCTGGAAACAGGCATAGCCCAAATTGTTGTAGAGAATCCATTTGGTAGTCCGGCTTTTTTCAATAATTCCTTTGCTTTGGCAGGATCGTATTGATAATCTTTAATATCATTATTGTAAGCCCACATTGTTGGAGGAAGAGGATTTTTGGCAGGTTGACCTAAATCACCGTAAACAGCTTTCATAATGTCTGCTTTATTTACTGCGTAATTAATTGCTTGTCTGACCAAAACATTATTAAAAGGTTTTTTGGTTGTGTTCATTGCAAGATAGCCAACGTTTAAACCGGCTTGTTTAACAATTTTGAGAGAAGCATCGTCTTTGATATTTTGAATATCTTGAGGTGATGGGAAATCAATAATGTCAGCTTCACCTTTTTTCAAAGCAAGATAACGAGCTGTTGGTTCAGGAATTACTTTGAATACAATCTTATCCAAATATGCTTTTTGTCCCCAATAATCATTGAATTTTTCTAAAACTATTGAGTCGTCTTTAATCCATTTTACAAATTTGAAAGGACCTGTTCCACAAGGATTATTTTTAAAATCATCTTTGAACTTTTTAGCAGCTGTTGGAGAAACTATAGCGGCAAAATTCATTGCTAAATCTGACAAAAATGGAGATTCAGGTTTTAATAAATCAATGCGAACAGTATAATCATCAACTTTATTAATACTTTTAACAATATCATTAAGACTCATATATCCCCAATATTTCCAAGGTCCATATTTAAAGGAAGGGTGGTCTTTTTTAAATTGTCTATTTAAAGAATAAAGAACAGCATCGGCATTAAAATCCGTGCCATCATGAAATTTTACATTTTTTCTAAGGTGGAAAGTATAATGCAATCCATCTTTAGAAATTTCATAGCTTTCAGCCAGACCCGGCTGTAATTTTGTTGTTCCGGGAACGAATTCCACTAAAGTTTCGTAAATATTATCACAAACTAAAAAAGTTTCGCCATCATCTTCTCGTCCGGGGTCTAATCCAACTGCATCACCTGAATGAGCAAAGACTAATACACCGCCATTTTTGTCTGAAGAAACTTTTGCAGTTTTGTTTGCTTTTGAACATGAAAGAAGAAGAAATGCTGAAACCATTAATATTCCTACAACTACCCAACTTTTTCTTTTCATTATAATACCTCCTTTAATGAAAATAATCCTTCTAAATTATTTTTTAGAATTAGGCACAATTTAGGACTTAAAATTTACTTTGTCAAATAATAATTCTGAGCTGTTTTTGAAATATGCCTTAACTTTTTGTGGAATAGATAGTTGTGGAATAAATTAAAATAGTGTTAAGCAAATTAAATTAAAAAAAGAGAAATATCTATAAAGGACGGATTATTTCTCTTTCAGTAAAAGATTTAAAAAAAAGCTATTTTTTCTTTAATTTTGTCGCTGAAAAATCAACGATTTCTGAAATCTTGTGAAACAATTCATCTTCCGGCAATTGACCATTAATAGTGATGACTTTATCCTGATTACTATAATAATTCAAAACAGGAATAGTTTTCTCTTCATATTCTTCCAATCTATGTATAATAGATTCAGTATCTTTATCATATTTTCGTCGTTTTTCTGTTTTACCGCGGGCATGTAATCTTCTAATTGATTCTAAAGGAGAAACTTCGATATTAAGGAAACAGGAAATATGTGTTTTCATTTTTAACATTAATCCTTCCAGGATATAGGTTTGAACCATTGTGCGAGGGAATCCTTTAAAAACAAATCCATTTGCATCGGGACTAACTTTTATTCTGTCTTCGATAATTTTTATTACCAATTCATCGGGAACATTAATACCTCTATCCATATAAGGAGCTGTAAGCTTACCGATTTCAGTTTTTTTTGACAATTCTTCACGCAAGATTTTTCCTATTGAGATATAGACTAACCCATACTTTTCAGCTATTTTTTTTGCTTGAGTTCCTTTTCCTGCTCCGGGATATCCAAAAATTACAACATTTAGAAGTACTTTACTTAAGGTTAATCTTACTACCGAGGAAACTCGATTAAAAACTTCATCAATTGAGCCAACACCATTTACTGCGTAATACAGATTTTTTTCTTTATAATATTGAATAACCGGAGTTGTTTTTTTCTCATATTCGCTTAATCTTGTTTCAATAACATCAATTACATCATCACTCCGATTTGATGTTTTGGCACGATCTAACATACGTTTTCGTAATTGATCTTTTGGAACTTCCAGACTAATTAATCCAGATAGAGATGTATGCATTCTTTGAAGTAAACCATCGAAAATATATGCTTGAACATAAGTTCTTGGAAATCCATCAAATAAAAATCCATTGGATTTATTGTTTTTTTTGATAATATCTTCAATAATTTGCACTATTAATCCGTCAGAAACTAATTGTCCGGCATCCATTATTGATTTGATTTTAAGCCCGATTTCAGTTTTGTTTTTAATCTCATTTCTTAAAATATCACCGGTTGCGACATAAACCAGATTATATTTTTCCATCAACAATTTTGACTGGGTACCTTTTCCGGCTCCGGGAGGTCCAAATAAAACTAAGTTTAGCATAATATTTCCTTGTTTTTTTATTTTCGATTATTTTTCAAAACTAAAAAAACAAATACATTTTGCAAGCAATTTTTTTTAAATTTGTTTTTTGTAATTAAGAACCAATTAATTTTCCTTTATAATTGTGCTAAATTCTTGAAAAAAGAGAATTTGATTAGAAAGATATTGCATTATTCCGGGGAATAAAATTCTTGGGAATATAAATTGCTTAATTTTAAGAACTATAGTATAATGGGAGAAGATTTATGATGAAAAAAATTATAATAATTTTAATGCTGTTAAGTACATTGTTATTTGCTACAGAGCAGAGTAATGTAATAACGGGAAAAATAGCAAAAAATTTTTTAAAAACAAAAAATTCAAGCTATAGTATTTCCAATAATTTTGAGGTGTACACAAATAAGCAAGTTGTTGCGGAAGTGTACAATCTTGAGCCAACAGGGTTTGTTTTTGTAAGCAAAGATAATGATTTACCACCGGTTTTGGCGTATTCCTTTAAAAATAATTTGAATAAAAAAAATATTCAAGAGAATGAATTTTTTCAAATGGCTAAAGAAGATATTAATCTTCGAACTCAATATTATCAAATAAACAGAACTAATGTAGAAAAAAATCACGATAAATGGGAAAAATTATTAAATAATCCAACTATCGAACGAGATTTTCAACAATGGCCGGTTCAAAATACAACATCTACGGATGGCTGGATAGAAACTACTTGGAATCAAACCGGTAGTTTTAACAAATTCTGTCCAAAAGATAATTCAAATCAAAGATCTGTTGTTGGATGTGTTGCTACCGCATTTTCTCAATTATTGAATTTCCATAAATCGATCGGTGATATTACAATGACTAATTCGGATAGATATGCTAGCGGATATAGTTCTCCTTATATTTATATTGATCAAGATCATGAAACTCGTGATTTTCCTGATTTTCCAACTTTAAATGTCTATTTGGATTCTTTGAAATATCATTATGCAAATAATATTCCTTTAACGACCAATGATAAAGCAGCTTTATGTTTTATGGCAGGAATTACAGTTGAAATGGGTTATTCTTCGGAAGGATCCGGAGCTTGGACTCAGGAAATTATTGGCGTTTTATTAAATAGAATGGGATATACAAGTGCTCAGTGGGTTAATTATAACGGCAATTCCACTTTGCAACTAATGGCTGAAGATGCTAAAAATATGCGTCCAAATGAATTTTCTATCAGGCATGCGGATGGTTCTGCCGGTCACGCAATTAATTGTGATGGTTACAACACAAATGATTATTACCATTTGAATTTTGGATGGGGAACTTCCAATACAACTTGTTGGTACACTCTTCCGGAAGGTATGCCTAGCGACTATTCTGTTATTACCGGAGTGGGAGTAAATATTCAAGGTGGTATTACTCCGATTTCATTAACAGGTACTGTTAATTGTGATATTTCACCGGTTGGAGCTCATGTTTTAATTTCCGGTGCAAGAACTTTTGAAGCTTATGTTACCGATACCGACGGTTCTTTTTCAGTGCCGGCTTTGGTTCCCGGAGATTATACGGTTACGACTACTTTGGGCAGAGTTTATTATAGTAGTTTTGAAACGACAATTGATGAAAATAACAATACTTTGAATATTAATCTCGGGAATTTTGAAGCACTAACCGGAAATATTACTTCCTCCAATTCAACAATTCAAGCCAATGTTGCTTTATATCAGGATGGGGAGATTGTTTATTCCGGACTTTCTAATGAAGATGGTTCTTACTCGATTCCGGATGTTTTGCCCGGGGATTATTTTGCTACAATCAGTTCAAATGGGAATGAATATGTTTCCAAAAATATGACTGTTACTTTGGAAGATCAGGAAGAAGATTTTACTTTGAATTCCTATCCCGGCAATTTAATGATGTCTCACGCAAATTCTTCAGCCGGTTTTTGTGATATGAATATTAATATTCCTCTCACAATTGCGGTAAAATATTCTGCAGATGATTTTGAAAATGAAGGGAATGAGCTTTTTGCTAAATTTAGATTTAAATCACCGATAAATTCTTCCGACGGAACTCTTTACGCTCAAGTTTGGAAAAATAATGAGCTGTTTTTTGAAAAACAACTTTCTGATTATTCAGAAGGTGAATGGATTGATGTTAACCTGGATAACTACATGGAAATAAACCAAGATACGGATTATTATTTTGGGTATAAATTAATCGCTGACGGACACATTGCCTGTGTTGATAATGGACCTATAATGGAGAATAAAGGTGCTTTTGTTCGAACTACAAGTTGGATCAATTATACATCTTTAAATAAAAATTTTTGCATTCAACCAATTGCAATTTCCGATAATTTCGGTACGATTAGCGGTAACGTTTTTATTTCCGGAGATAATATCAATTTTGCGGATGCAATAGTGAGAGCAGGAAATTATGCTGCACAAATTGATTCAAATGGCAATTATTCTTTAAATGTTAAACCGGGTGTTTATGATATAGTTGCGTATTATCAAGATCATCAATCTCAAATTATTTCCAATATTCAAATTGAGAATGGTGAGACAGAGACTAATAATGATTTGGTAATCGATATGACCGGCAATAATGATCATCATAATGATATTCAAAAGAAAACGGAATTGTATTCTAATTATCCAAATCCATTCTATAATTCAGCAAATACCAGAGGAAACGGGACAACAATTTCATACTCGTTAAAGAATAATTCTAAAGTGTCTTTAAATATCTATAATATTTTAGGACAAAAAATAAAAACTTTGGTTAATTCCGAACAAAAAAGCGGTAACCATAAAATTGTTTGGAACGGTGAAGATAATAATAACCGCAAAGTTTCCAGTGGAATTTATTTTTATCGATTAGAAAATGAAGGGAAATCTTTAACTAAAAAAATGTTAATTTTAAAATAAAATTGCAAATGTTATTTATGCGGAGTTAATTCTCCGCTTTTTTTTAGATAGATTTGTTAATTGGGGTGTTGACAAAATTAAGGCAATTTTTTTTGTGATAAAAATATATTAAGGAATTTTTATGAAAATAATATCTTGGAATGTAAATGGATTAAGGGCTGTCGCAAAAAAGAATTTTTTTGAATATATAGATGATGAAAATCCGGATATAATCGGACTTCAGGAAACAAAGCTACAAGAATCTCAAATTCCAAAAGAAATAATAGATTTGGAAGGATATTATAAATTTTGGAATTCAGCTGAACGAAAAGGATATTCCGGGGTTGCACTTTTCTCAAAAATAAAACCTAACAAAGTTTCTTTTTCAATGAATGATGAACGATTTGATAAAGAAGGACGCACTATTATTGCTGAGTATGATGATTTTACTTTAATAAATTGCTATTTTCCAAATGGTCAAAAAGATGAGATAAGATTACAATATAAATTGGATTTTTATGATAAAATGTTAGAAATAATGGAAGAAATTACTTCTCAAGGAAAAGCATTAATTGTCTGTGGAGATTTCAATACCGCTCACAAAGAAATTGATCTAAAAAATCCTAAATCAAATGCAAAAAGATCCGGATTCCTTCCGATTGAAAGACAGTGGTTAGACAAAGTTTTTTCACTTGGCTATATTGATACATTCAGAAAGTTTAATCAAGAACCTGAGCAGTATTCTTGGTGGTCATATCGATTTAATGCCAGAAAAAACAATGCCGGTTGGAGAATTGATTATTTTATAGTAAATACATTTGCGGAAAAAATACTGCAGAATGCTTTTATTAAACAAGATGTTTTGGGCAGTGATCATTGCCCGGTTGGAATAGATTTAAAAATTGATGGAGATAAATAATGAAAGAAATTGATTTTCTCGATATTTTGCTAATTTTAGCAAAGAAAAAATGGTTCATTTTTTGGGTAACATTTATTGTAAGTATTGGTGCGGTAACTTATAGTTTGCTCGCTCCTCAAATTTGGGAATCTTCGGCAGAAATTATGTCTATTTCCAGTGATTCAGGTGGTTTCCCTTTGAATATTGGAGGTTTGGGAAATCTTGGATCGTTAATTGGTGGAAATAATAGTGACGCTTCTAAATTGGTAACGATTGTAAATTCAGATCCCTTCTCAGAAAAAATAATTAAAAAATTTGATTTGATAAAATACTTTAATCTTTCGGAAACCGATAGTTTGAAAATTCGCGAGAAAGCTTTATTACGGTTAAAAGGAGATATCCTAAGAACTTATTTAAATCCGGAAACAAATGTATTAACTATTAGTATTGCAACTACAGATAAATACCTTTCTGCTAAAATAGCAAATTATTATTGTGAACTTTTGGATGATTATAATCGTAATAATTCAATGTCAAAAGGACGAGAAAAACGCATCTTTATCCAAAAAAGAGTTGATCAAGTAAATCAAGAAATTGATGAATTAGGTGAGGAATTAAAAGAATTTCAAATAAAGAATAACGTTGTTGCACTTGATGAGCAATCTAAGTCATTAGTTAATATTTACTCTACACTATTAGAAAAAAAAGTTGAAAATGACATTGCTATAGATTATGCTAAAAAATTCTTAACTAAAAATAACGACAATATCAAAAATCTAATTAATAAACAAAAAATAGTTAATGAAAAATTAAAGAGTTTTGAAGGAACGAATGACAAGAGAATTTCCGATTATACTTTACCATTTTCTTCCATCCCCGAACTAGAGTTGAAATTTGGAAAACTCCAAGCTAAATTGGAAGTTAGAAAAAAAGTTTTGGAGATACTTATTCCTCAGTTGGAAATGGCTAAAAT
>JAMOQM010000065.1 GCA_027064005.1 Candidatus Cloacimonadota bacterium
CAGCTACCGCAGTTAGTTTAAATCATGAAATTAACAATCCTTTGATGATTATTGAAGGAAATCTGCATATGTTAAAAGAAGAATGTAAAGATTTAAAAACAAATAGATTTAATGTTATCATTGAACAAATACATAGAATTAGCGGAATTATGAAAAAATTAAAGAAAATTCAAAAACCTTTAATGGAAGATTATGTTAAAGGAGATTCTGAAAAAATACTTAAATTGGATTAAAAGATAGCAAAATAACGTCGCAGAAAGAATCATTATCTCTATTGAGATTCTTATTTAAAAAAAAGTACAACTTTAAATTCTCAAATTAACTAAACGAAAAAAGAATTGACGCTAAAATACAGAATAATTTTTTAGTTAATGTCATTGAATAATGATTTTTTCAAAAGGTAAGGTAAGTTAAAAAAGAATAGCAAAAAACACCAAAAATGAAAAATATCCCAATGAAAATTATTATACTTAATCCTGAAATTAAACATCGATTGGAACTCCCTGAAAATCAGGATAAATAAACCAACTAAGAGGTAAAAATGTTTTATGAAGAAGTAATTCAAAGATTGATTAAAGAAGAAAAAAATCCCATTAATAAAATGTATCTAAATGAAATAAATATTCATTCCAAAAAATTCTCGGAAATACTTAATAAAAAAACTGATTTTAATGAGCATATTAAAGAAATTGCAAATAGTATGACAGAATTTTCAGCAACTCTAACCCAACCAAAATATGAATATTCTAAAGTAAATAACAGCGGGTTCAAATCTAAATCTAAATTATTTAATCCTTATTATATAGATGATCTGCTAACTAAAATTATTGATTCAACTGGTGTAATGAAAAATAACTCCATGAAATGGGGAATGAAAACATTTTCAACAGAACAGAAATTCCATTTTAGGAAATTATATGATAAAGATAAAGAAAACGTGTTTACATTTAGAAAATCAGAACCGGTTTTAGCATTAGTCCAACCGGTTGATTACCAAATTAGAGCTCTCCATAAACGCACATTTTCAAAATATATTATCTCGGTGCCGATTATTATTTTTGACGTAAAAAAAGTTTTAACTGTTGATGATGCAATTAAATTTAACCATTTGGCAAATCTGGCGTTTGATATGAATAGCGCTTCTAAAGCTATAATCGTTGCCGAAAATTTAGAAAGAGGATTTTATTATAATCTGGATAATTCCTATATTGATAAAATATTTGTGTTAAGAAAATCATATATTAACGGCAAGAAATTACGTCCAATCTCAGATGAGGTTGTTCGTTCTCTTATTGAAACTGTAGAGGATATTCTCTTACCTGATGAAAACGAAATGAATGTTGTATTTAGCGAAGGTGTTATAGAATAATAAAATATATAAATATGGAGGAAATAATGTTAAATCTCAATGTAAATGATGCAATGACGATTAAACTTCCGGCAGAATTACCGCCAAAACAAGAATTCGATCCACAATATCGAAGAGCTCCTAAGAGAGAATCCAATCTTACTAAAGAAGATATTGTCGTTGCTGTGAAAAATGCTTTAAGGTATGTACCAAAAGAATTACACAGTATTTTGGCACCGGAATTTTTAGAAGAATTAATGACAATGGGTAGAATTTATGGTTATAGGTACCGACCACAAGGTGCACTTTACGGAAAACCACTTAATGAATATAAAGGTATTACTAAAGCAAAAGCTCTTCAAGTTATGATTGATAATAATCTTGATTTCGAAATCGCTTTATATCCTTACGAATTAGTTACTTATGGTGAGACAGGACAAGTTTGCCAAAACTGGATGCAATATCAACTCATTAAAAAATATTTGGAAGTTATGACTGAAGATCAGACTCTCGTTGTTTCTTCCGGTCATCCGGTTGGATTATTTCCTTCCTCGCCATCTTCTCCGCGCGTAATTTCTACAAACGGGTTAATGGTTGGACAATGGGATGATCCAATTAACTTTGCAAGATTGACCGCTTTAGGTGTAACAAATTACGGACAAATGACAGCCGGCGGTTGGATGTATATCGGTCCGCAAGGGATTGTTCACGGAACTTATATCACATTGTTAAATGCTAATAGAAAATATCTCGGTGCCGGTCAAGATGAAGATTTAAGCGGAATCGTATATGTAACTTCCGGTCTCGGTGGGATGTCGGGAGCTCAAGCAAAGGCTATTGAGATTGCTAAAGGAATTGGAATTATTGCTGAAGTAGATAAAAGTAGAATTGAAACCAGACATTCTCAAGGTTGGGTTTCGTTAGTTTCAGATAATTTAGATGAAATAGCAAAATGGGTAAAAGAATATAAAGAAAAAAAAGAAAGCGTTTCGATTGCTTATCATGGAAATGTTGTGGACCTTCTTGAATATTTAGATCAAAAAAATATTAATCCGGAATTGATCTCTGATCAAACTTCTTGTCATGCCGTTTATGAAGGTGGTTATACACCTGTCGGCGTAGATTTTAACGAGGGTAGAAGATTAATTAAAGAAGACCCGCAAAAATTCAGAGAATTAGTAGATATTTCCTTGCAAAGACATTATGCCGCCATTAAATCTTTAACTGATAAAGGCGGTTATTTCTGGGATTACGGTAATAGTTTTATGGCATCAGTATTTGATTCCGGTGTTAAAGATATTGCTAAAAACGGCAAAGATACTTTCGATGGATTTATCTGGCCTTCTTATGTTGAAGATATTATGGGACCGCTTTGTTTTGATAAGGGATATGGTCCTTTCAGATGGGTTTGTCTCAGCCGTAAAGATTCAGATTTACATAAAACAGATCAGATTGCAATGTCTTGTATTAATCCTAAAAGGAATTCTTTAGATAGAGATAATTATCATTGGATTAAAGACGCTGAAAATAATAAACTTGTGGTAGGAACAAAAGCTCGAATTCTTTATGCCGATGAAGAAGGTAGAGTGGAAATCGCTTTGAAATTTAATGAAATGGTTAGAAAAGGCGAGATTGGACCTGTTATGCTTGGACGAGATCATCACGATACTTCCGGAACTGATTCACCATTTAGAGAAACCGCTAATATTTATGATGGAAGTAACGTTACCGCTGATATGTCGGTTCAGTGTTTTGGCGGAAATATCGCACGCGGAATGACATTGGTTGTTTTGTCAAATGGTGGTGGTGTTGGTATCGGCAGAGCAAGTAATGGCGGAAACGGTATTGTTTTAGATGGAAGTTACTTAACTGATGAAGTAATTAAAAAAGGTCTTTCTTGGGATGTAATGGGTGGTGTTGCAAGAAGAAATTGGGCACGTAACGAAAATGCAATTAAAACCAGCTATGATTGGAATTTAAAGCATCAAGGTTCCGGACAGATAACAATTCCATTTGTTCCTGAAGAAGGATTTGTAGAAAATCTTGTTGATGAAAAATTAAAATAAAAATTAACCTAAAATTAATACAAACAAATTAAGCATCAGAGATGATGCTTTTTTTTATTGTACAAAAAAGTTACAGTTGTAAAAATAGTACACTAAATCTATAACTGTAACATCTTTATTTTTAAAAGGTTAAAAATATCTTGACTTATATTTGCGGTAAAATAAAAGTAAATTTGTTGTTAATTTTGTTAACAATTAGAAATAGTGAAGTCTTTCTCATTTGGTTATCCTTTTAGTGAGAGGGTAACCTTCTTCCTCACCAGCAAGGGACAATTAAACAGGTTCCTTGCTGATTTTTTAGCCAACTTTTCATTTTCAAATATTTATTAAATAGGAATACTATGGAACTGTCACAAAATAAGTTATGCCATCTATTTTTGAATAATTTGTTTTTTTGTTGAATAAATATTTAATATTTAAGGATAAGTAATTTATTTGCTTTGAATAAAAATTTCTTTGATATATTGCACAATTTATATGGTAACATTTCTATGATGCTATTAATTTCCCCAAAAAAACGTCGATTTAGTCATTTCATAATTGACAGGATTTAGGGTATAGAAATTAATAAGAAAAATTTAGATATTACTTGGAGGAGAAAATGTTTAAGAAGACTTTATTATTGATTTTTATTATAGCGATATTTATAAATCTATCTGCTGTAAGCAAAACAATGAATTTACGAGCGGGATTTTTAGTTCCGAACGATGCGAAAACCGGGTTTATCGGTGGATTATGTTATGGAACAAAATTTGATGAATCTATTTCATTATATTTTAGTTCAGATTATTTTTATAAAAATTATTCAAAAATTAAAAAAATCGGATTCCATACTTCTTCAGGGGGGAATAATGTGAGTGAAATGCAAAAGTCTGCCGACATCACAAATTATTATTTACCAATGATGGGAAATCTTCAAGTAAATTTTCCTTTGAGAAATGAGGTTAAGTCATATGGTAGTGTTGGTTTAGGTTACGGTTTATTGTGGGAAAAAGTATTTGTCGCTGCCAATCAGGAAGAAGATACGGGAAAAATTGATGATGTGAAATTCTATTCCGGATTTAATTGGAATATTTCTGCCGGAGTAAAAACGAAATTAGGAGGGAATTCTTCAATCTATGGAGAAATTTTTTATAATGGTGGAGTTATGAAACGCAATTTAAAAGCTGATGATTACGGGGTAACTTGGGATCAAATTGATATGAGCGGAATTGGAATGCGGATTGGAGTTGAATTAAGATATTAAATTTAAAGGGTAAGAAATTACCTTTTTTGAGGTTTATAAATTAAAAAATGGTGAAATTATTATGAAATTCAAGTTTATTATATTATCGATATTGTTGTTAAGCGCAAGTTTGTTTTCTTTAAATTATTCCGAAACTTTCAAAATTGCAGAAAAAATGTATAATGATGGCCTTTATGAAGAATCCATTTCAGAATTTTCTAAAATAGTTCAAAATGCCCCTACATCTTTTGAGGCGGAAAAATCAATTATTTACATTGGTCAAAGTTATGAAAATGAGGGTAAATATGTAAAAGCGATAAATTCTTATCAACAACTTTTAGATGGTTATCCAGTCAGTGTTTTGCGGGATAAAGCCGTGTATAAATTGATCAATATTTATTACAAAGAAAAGAATTATCCTAAAGTTATCAAATTAGCAAAAGCTCTTTTCAAAAAATATCCCAAAACAGAATTTGCGGAAAATTCAATTACAGATTATTTAAACTCTCTTTATTTTGAGAAAAAATATAATGATGCAATTGTCGCCTGTTCAAAAATGATAAAAAATTATCCCAAAAGTAAATTTTTACCTGAGATATATTTTATTCAAGCAAAAGTATTTGATCGAAATTCAATGTCTGAGAATTATCAAAAAAACATTGATTTTATTCTGAAAGAATATAAATCTTCGGGAGTTTATTGGGAAGCTCAACTTTATGTTATTGAAAAGTTAAATAACAACAAAGAAATTATTTCAAGATTGACAAAATTATTGCAGAATAATCTGCCCCGAACTTATGAAGAAAAAATCAAATTCCGATTATTGCATTATTTATTATTAGAAAAAGAATATGCAAAAAGTTTGGATGTAATTTCCGGTCTTGTTAGTAAATTTTCAAACTCATACCGGATGCCGGAAGCTATTTATTACAGAACTTATTGCCAAATCAAATTAAATAAATTTGCTGAGATTATTCAAGATTTTCCTAAAAATGAGAAATTTTTTAAAGAAAGCTCGTGGAAATCAAAGTATCTTCTTTTAGTTTCCGAAGCGTTTTTTAAAACAGATGATATAAAACCTGCTAAAAAATTAATTGCCGAATTGCCAATACTTTCCGATTCTTTGGAATATAAAAAAGACATTATCCAAGCTGAAATTTTGTTGAAAGAAGGTTTTTATAGAAAAGCAATTTCGAAGATTTCCGCTTTAAATAAACAATTTCCAAATCTTAATATTAATGATGAAATAAATTACAAAATCGCCGAAATATTTTATGCCAATTTAAAAGATTATGATTCTGCGATAAGATATTTCAAATTGGTTGTCGGTAATCCCGATAGATTTCTGGAAAAAACAGCAAAATATAAAATTGCGATTTGTTTGGAATCTGCCGGAAATATCGAAGAAGCGATAAAAGTCCTCTATAAAATTGATGCGGATAATTATCCCGATTTAAAAAGTAAAATTGAAAAGAAAAGGGATTATCTCAACAATTTTGTGAGAAAAGATACAAATAAAGCGGTTAAGGATTTGATCCGTTCTTTTGTGAATTATATTAATGATGCTGATAAACAAAAAGCAAAATTGAGCCTCTCGGATGTTCTTTATTATGATCTGAAAGATTTTGACAGTGCAGCAGAAATTTTAGATTCACCGGAAGCATATTTTCAATACAAAAAAGCTTATATTCTTCTCAAAAAATTGAAAAAAGATTATGACGAACAAAAGGTTAATCCTCAACTTAAAGATAAAATTAACACTATTTCGGATAATTTGAAAACCATAAATTCTTTAACATTTGCCGATGATATTCAATTGAGATTGGAAATTTTGGAAAAGAATGGCAATGTGGGACAAAATATGGTTGAAAAAATGGAGCTGTTATCTTCTAAAAAAGATTTGATTAATAACAATTATTATCACACAATATTGAGTAAATACTATGAAAATCAAAAAAATACGGAGAAGATAATTTACCATTTGAATTTGATTAAAAAAAATAAAAACATTAGTTTATACGAATATTTTGAGGCTAAATCGAAATTGGCTGATATATATTTTTCTAATAAAGAATATGATTTAGCTGCAAAAACTTATGAACTTGCCGAAAGTGTGAAACCGATTAATTCTGTGCAGAGAAAATATAATTTTGCCTTTTCTTTGAATAAAATCGGTAAGCAGAATAAGGCGATTCAAGAATATCTGAAAATTGTGAATAATTATCCTGATTTTGAAAAAAATGATGAGATATTTTTAGCTCTTTCAAATTGGTTTGCTAAGAATCAAGATTTTGAAAAATCAACAGAATTTCTCCTAAGAATTAGTCCTGATAAAAAAGATGATTCTTATTGGCTGAAATTAGCTGCAAATTACGATAAATTGCAGAAAATCGAGGCTGAGAAAAAAGCTTTGATGCACATTATTAAAAAATCAATTCCTACTTTGAAGAAATTGGCGGAAATTCAATTTAAAACAAATGATTTAACTTTTGCCGCTTATTCTTATTCTCAATTATTAAAAAAATCAAAAAGCAAAAAATTCAAAATCAATGTTTATGCTAATTTGGGACATATTTATTTTCTTCAGAAAGATTATGAAAATTCAATAAAGTATTATTTGAAGACAATATTTCCTAAGAAAAAAACGACAATTCAAGCAAATTCCATCCCTAATTTTATCATTATTAAAGAATTGATTATTTCGTACTATAAAATCGGGAATAGGCCGAAAGCGGAAACTTATGAGAAAAAATACAAAAATCTTCTCAAACAAAATCCGGTTACTAAAGCGGAAATTTTGCTTAATCGCGGAATTTATTATCAAAAATATAATCTTAAAAAATCCAAAAAGATTTTCGATTCAATTGTGAAAAACAAAAAATTGCCGGAAGACCTTAAATATCAAGCCAGATTTTGGCGAGGCGTAAGTTTGATAAATTTAAAACAATCTGATAAAGCAATTGCCGAATTTAATTCCGTGTTAAATTCCAAAGACAAAGAATTGGTTAATCGGGCTCAATTGAAATTGGGGATTCTTTATTTTTCCAAAGAGAAATATCAGGACGCTTTGAATCATTATTCTTACGTGATAGAAAATGATAGTACTGGAACTTTGGCGTTAGAGGCGACAAAAAATTATGCGATTGTTTGTAAAACCATTGAAGAGTGGGGGAAAGCGATTGATGCTTATGAATTGATTATCAGCCGTTGGGGTGATGACAAAGTGAAAGCTAAAACCAGATTTGACATTGCTTTTTGTTATTATCGAGATAAAAAATATCCGAAAGCTGCCGAGATGTTTGAAAAAGCAATTTCTAATTTGAAAGATGATGCGTTAAAAGCGGAAGCATTATATTGGATTGGCGAGAGTTATTTTCATAATGAAAATTATGAAGAAGCTGTTTCAAATTTTCTAAAAGTTTCTTATCAATATCCTGATCAAATTAAATGGAAAAAAATCTCGGATTTGAGAGCGGCAGAATCTTATTATCAAAAAGGCGATTATCAAAAAGCAAAATATATGTTTAAAAAAGTTATAAAGAAATACGGTCCGGGAAGTGATGTTGGTAAAGAAGCTTCAAAAAGATTAAAGGAATTGGGTAATTAAATGGATATTGCTGTAGATTTACACTCGCATTCAGGTTATGCCGGCGGAGTTGGAAAAATTACTTTGAAAGATGTTTCGGAAACAATGAAGTTGAAGGGGATTGATATTTTCGGAACCGGCGATTCTCTATTTCCACCGCGAGCTGATTTTTTGAAAGAAAATTTAATTGGTGAAAACGGTATTTATCATCTAAAAAAAGATTCTGCTAAATTTGTTTTGCAAACAGAAATTATTCTTACCACTAAATTGGAAAATTATAAGCAACGAATTGTGGCTCATCACGTAATTTTATTTCCCGATTTTCAATCTATTTATAAAATGCAAAAGTTGTTGGAAAAATGGGGAATGAAAAATACGATTGGACGACCTTTTATCACAAATGAAAACAAAGAGCAACTTGTGGAAAGGTTATTTGAAATACAAGCAATTGATCCTTATTTGGAAATAATTCCGGCTCACGTAATGACTCCGGAAGGAATTATGGGGAGTAAAAATAATCTAAAATCCATTCAAGAATTTTACGGTGAATTTACTTCTGAAATAAATGCAATTGAAACAGGTTTAAGTGCCGATCCGAAAATGTTGGAAAGAATCCCTGATTTTGCAAATTTAACTATGATTTCAAATAGCGATTGTCACAGTTCAGCTCTAAATCGAATTGGAAGAGAGTTTACTACTCTCGAAATGAAAGAAATGAATTATTTTGAAATGATAAATTCTATTCGCGAAAATAAAGTTAAATTCACGGCGGAGTTTAATCCGAAAGAAGGAAAATTTTTCAATACCGGACATCGCAAATCACGAACCGGTCATTCGGAGCCTTATTTTTATGAAGGTGATTTTGTCGAAAAGTTAATTTGTCCAACCTGCCAAAAAAAGGTTAATATCGGAGTTAATCTACGTACAAAATACCTTTCGGATGCAAGTATAATTCCTCAAAAAAGAAAATATTTATATCTGATTCCATTGATAGAAGTTATAGCTTATTCGCTTAAAATAAAGAATGTAAAATCAAGACAGGTGCTGAAGAGTTATCATAAAATTATGAATATTTTTCCCAATGAAATTACTATTTGGAAATCTACAGATTCTGAAATTGTAGAACAGCTTGACAAAGAAATCGAAGCAAAAATTGTCTCAAATATCTTATCTGTAAAAAATGGTGATTTTGCGTTTAATCCTCCCGGTTATGACGGAGAATATGGCGTTTTGGAAATACGATAAATATATGAATAATGAATAATGATAAATAATGAATGATGAATAATGAATAATGAATGATGATGAAGAGAAAAAAATAAGAAAATAAAGGAAGTTAATTATGAAAAAAGAAGATTTTATTGAAAGACGAAAAAAACTATTTGAGAAAATGAACGATAATGAACTTGTGATTTTGTTGAGTCGAGAAGAATCCGAACTTTATTTGAGATTTAATCAGGATAAAAACCTTTTTTATATGACCGGTCTGGAAACACCAAAAACCGTTCTTGTAATGTTCAAAAAAGGGGAAATCGAAACAACTTTTGCTTTTATTGAGAGAAATGTTCCGGAAAGAGTTGTCTGGTATGGTGAAAAAATGAAGAAATCAGAAGCAACCGAAATTAGTGGAATAGAAACAATTTATTTTTATGATGAATTAAATGCCGTTCTTCATTACTACCTTTCTGTTGCCGAAAATGTTTATGTGAATTATGAAACTTCCGAGCCTTTCGCTTCCAAATCAAATGCTTTGGTTTATATAAATGAATTGAGGAATAATTATCCAAATTTAAAATTTAAGCAATTTAATAAAATCATTTCTTCGCTTCGTTCGGTAAAAGATGATTCTGAAATTGAAGAATTACAAAAAGCTATCGATATAACCGGTGCCGGTATCGAGAGAATTATGAAAGATTCCAAACCGGGAATGTACGAATATCAATTAGAATCAATGCTTTATGATACGATGCTTTCAAACGGCTATCGAGAATGGGGATTTACTCCGATTATTGCTCAAGGTAAAAATGCAGCCACTCTTCATTATAGTGCAAATAATACCCTTATTGAAGAAAATAAATTGGTGCTTTTAGATGTTGGTGCTTCTTCTTCAAATTATAGTGCTGATATTAGTCGAACTTTTCCGGTAACAGGAAAATTTACCGAGAGACAAAAAGACGTTTATTCAGCAGTTTTGTTTGTTCAAAAAACTATAATCAATATGGTTAAACCCGGTATTTCAATGAAAGAATTGAATGAAGAAACCGCTAAATTAATTTCTAAAGAATTAATCAAATTGGGATTAATTACTGATGAAAAAGATTATAAAAAATATTATATGCATAGTGTTTCTCATCATCTTGGATTAGATACTCACGATTTGGGAAGTAGGACTTCTGTATTGGAGGTTGGAAATGTAATTACGGTTGAGCCCGGAATTTATATTCCTGAGGAAGAAATTGGAGTTAGAATTGAAGATGATGTTTTAGTTACGGAAGCAGGTCATACTGTTTTATCAGAGAGTATTCCCAAAGAAATTGAAGATTTGGAAAATTTAGCTTCAGGAAAATAATTATGAAAAGAACAGCAGTTTATTCCGGTACTTTTGATCCAATAACAAATGGACATCTTGATGTTTTAAAGAAAGCTTCCAAACAATTTGACGAAGTTATTTTGGCGGTGGCAAAAGCAACCGGTAAAAAAACTCTTTTTTCCGATGAAGAAAGATTGGCATTATGTGAAAAAGTAACGGAAAATATTTCAAATGTGAATGTTAAAATATTTGATGGACTGACAGTTGAGTTTTGTAAAAAAGAGAAAGCTTCTGTAATGATAAGAGGTTTGCGGGCAGTATCTGATTTTGAATATGAACTTCAATTGGCTTTGATGAACAAAAAATTAGACCAAAATCTTGATACGATATTTTTTATTCCCGAGCATAATTATTTGTATCTCAGCTCAAGTATGGTTAGAGAAATAATCAGGTTGGGTGGGAAATTAGATGAATTTGTGCCGGAATATGTTTACAATGCACTTTTAAAAAAATATAACAATGGAGAAAATTATGCAGAATAAGAAAATCAATATTAAAATTGATGAAAAAACAGCGGAAGGTATTTATTCGAATTTTATGCTTTCAACTTTTTCAGGATCGGAATTTATTTTGGATTTTGGGCGAATAGTCCCGGGTGTAAAAGATGTTAAAATTTATGGAAGAATATTAACCAATCCTCATCATGCAAAACAATTTTTAAAAGTTTTGCAGCAAAATATCGAAAGTTATGAAAAAAAATTCGGGGAAATTAAGACGATTAATCAAGATGGGAATCCAATTGGGTTTACCACAGATGGACAAAATTCTTGACGAATTTAGTCTAATAAATTTGATGCAGTTTAGTTTCTTTAGCTTTTGTTTTTAAGAATTTATATGATTCTTGCAACAGTTAAATTAATTAAAGTTTTTATATCATAAATAAAATAGGAGTCAAACTGATGAAAAACAAAACATCTCGCAATATTCTAATTTTAGTTGTTTTAGCAGTTACAGTCTATTTTTTAGCACCGCTTTTTATTCATGATCTTCCTGATTTTTGGACATCAAAACGTCTGAAACTCGGTTTGGATTTACAAGGTGGTATGCAGGTAACTTTAGATGTTGATACATCTAAAATTCCGGATGCTGAAAAAGATGCTGCTGTGAAATCGGCTGTTGAAATTATTAGAAACCGTATCGATCAATTCGGTGTTGCAGAACCATCAATCCAAAGAATTGGAACACACAGAATTCTTGTTCAATTACCGGGATTAAAAGATTTTGGTAGAGCAAAAGGTATTTTAGGTAAAACAGCTCTTTTGGAATTCAAATTAGTTGCTAGCAATGACCAAACTAAAAGAACATTAAGCAAGTTGGATAAATATTTTGAATCTAATATTAATAAATATCCTGAATTAAAGAAATTCGCAGGTTCCAGTGAAGCTGATGTTGATAT
>JAMOQM010000066.1 GCA_027064005.1 Candidatus Cloacimonadota bacterium
CGACACTTTGAAAATATTTGGTAAATCATTAGATCATCGACGTTTTTCTCAGATAAAAAAGATACTCCTTTTAATGAGCACCTAATGATTTTGGTTTAGTTTACATTATTATCCTCTATTAATGATTACAACTATAGATAATTTTCGTCTAATTCCTTTCTTCTCTTGTGATTTTCATTATACCATTTTATTGTTGCCGAAAGTTGTTCTTCGATGGAATGTTTTTGGATATATCCGTCCTTCCTTATTTTCTCTGAATAGTATTCGGTTGAGGTTGCAAATTTCCTCATTCTATCACTGTTAATCGGAATATCTTTATGCAAAACTTTCGCTAAAACATCAAAACATAATCCGATTCCAACAGCTAAATTTAAAGGTACTTTTATTATCGGATTGGAAAAACCTTCATGAGAAGCAATTATATCCATCAATTTTTTAACGGTAATATACGGTTTGTCGAGAACATTATAAATTTGGATACCCGGCTTAAATCTATCAAAACACCAATAAGTCATATCTATTAAATTTTCCAGCGACACCATTGATTTTATATGGGAACCGTTACCGATTGTTATCCAAAATTTTCGGTTCTGCATTGCAATTAAATTATACATATTAGCAAAATTATTAGGCCCGTAAATGATTGAAGGTCGTAAATAAAAGATTTCCAATGAGTTATCGTTTTCATAAAATTTATCAATTACTTTTTCTCCGGCGAGTTTACTTTCTCCGTAATCATTATCCGGCATTAAAGGACCGGTTTCGTCACAAGGAACAGCTTTATGTCCGTAAACGGAAACAGTACTGTAATATATAATTTTTTTTATATTTTCAGACTTTGCAAATTCCATAACCAATTGCGTACCAAATTCATTATTAGAATAATACTCCTCTTTAGAAATCCCAAAATCGTGTTTTGAAGCGGCTAAATGAATAATCATCTCAATATTTTTATTTCTGAATACCGCAAAATCTTCTTTATTTCTAATATCACCAATTATTGTATTCGGATGTTTTTCTCTCAAACAATGTCCGGAATTATCTATTCCAAATACTTCATGACCTTTTTCTTCCAAAAACCACATTAGTCGCGAACCGACAAATCCGTTTGAACCTGTTATTAATATTTTCATCTAATTATCCTCTCTGATAGTATTCCAAGTTGCGGCTTGTTCCCGTTTTAAGTATTTAATAAATCCCATTAATGAAGCATAAAACATTACTACAAAATAGGCGGGAATTTTCATTAATTTATTTGATTTTCCGTTTTTCTCCAAAATAATTTCAATAATACCAAGAACATATCCTAAAATTTGAACAATAAAAGTAATCAAAAAAAAGATATTTTCCCCGATTAAAAAAGCATTTGATAGAAAAATCAAAATACACCATAAAAAAAACAGCCAACGAATTAATTTATGAGAAAAGAACATCCAGGAAATCTTAGGAAATTTAAACGGGTTTAATAAAGATATATTTCTTTCAAGAGCAAACCATTCTCTGGAAATAATACGAATCTTTCTTTTCATTTCTTCAGAAGGATTTTCCGTTACTTCTTCATAAACAACAGAGTCAGGGCAGTATTTACCAACGTATTTCTTCCGTAAAACTTGCAAAGTTCTTTCAAAATCATCGACAGAAGCCGGATGTATTTGCGTAAACAGTTCTCTTTTAATTAAAAAAATCGAACCGTTTGAACCGAGAACAGAATAAAAATCACTCTCCGTCTTTTTTATATAAGATTCATATTTCCAATAAAGTCCTTCGCCGGAATCAGCGGAGTTTTTCTTTTTTAATTTTAATGTGCCGGTAACTATCCCGATCTCATCATTGGATTTAATTATTTTCACCAATTCTTTTACCGCTTTCGGTTCAAATAATGAATTAGCATCTGTAGATAAAACATATTCGGAAGAAATTGAAGATTCTACCAAATTATGACCGGAAACTTTTCCTTTTCTCGGTTTTTGAACAACCAATTCAAGATAATCTTTTTTGGCGTATTTATGAACAATTTCATTTGTTCCGTCTGTTGAATCATCTGAAATAACAATCATTTTAATTTTATTTTTCGGGTAATCAAGATTCATAAAAGAATGAATTTTATCCTCAATATCTTTTGCTTCATTATAAGCCGGACAAAGAATTGTAATTGTAGGAAATTCTGTCGGTTCAGGTGGATATTTCTCTTTCTTTTTCATAAATTTAACAATTAAAACATAAAATATCAAATGATATAGAATGATAAAAATCGAGGTAAAGAAAATTATTAACATTTATTGACCTCTCAACACTTCATAAAGTTCATACAATTTCTTTTCTTCT
>JAMOQM010000067.1 GCA_027064005.1 Candidatus Cloacimonadota bacterium
GAAATATTGTTATTGCTTGCGGTGGTGGTGGAATTCCCGTTTATTATAATGAAGACGGTACTTTAGAAGGTATTGATGCTGTGATTGATAAAGACTTTGCTTCAGCGTTAATGGCATTACAAATCGGTGCTGAAAAATTGGTTATTTTAACCGGAGTTGATAAAGTTGCTATCAATTTTAATACCCCAAATCAAATTGATCTTGATGAATTAACAATTTCTGATGCAGAAAAATATTTAGCGGAAGGTCAATTCCCAAAAGGAAGTATGGGACCAAAAATTAAAGCGGCTAAATTATTTATTGAAAATGGTGGAACAGAGGTTTTAATTACTTCTATTGATAGAATTGTGGAAGCTTTCGAAGGTAAAACAGGAACAATTATCCATAAATAATTTTTTCAAAAGAAAAAAAAGCGAGGCAATTGTCTCGCTTTAATTTTAGACTTTTATACTTTGAATTTTTTAATTTGAGAACTAATTTTTTTAGATAATTCTTTGAGTTTTTTTGTTGTATCAAAGGTTTCTTTAGCTCGCACATTTTCTTCTTCGGAATTTAATTTTACTGAAGAAATATCGTCTTTAATCTGAATAATTTGATCCATTGAGATACCGGCATTTTTTGCAATATTACTAATATCATTGTTTATTGTCAGAATTTTGTCCGAAACATCTTGTGATAATTGAGAGGATATTCCTGTATCATTAGCGATATTGTCAGTATTTTTTGCTGTTTGATAGGAAAATTTTTTCACCTGATTAACCAGAGAATTATTTTCTTGGGAGAGGGTATTAATTTCTTCTGATTTGGAAGATACGTTATTTAAGGTCATTGTAACTTCATTAACAACTTGGCTCTGTTCCTCAATGTTATGAGAAATCATTTCAGTATTTTCATTTATTTGATTAATTATTTCAGCAATTTGTTCCATTGATTCTTTAGATTTCAAAGCACTCTCTTGCAAAACTTGAATTTGACTGGTAATTTTTTCTGTTGCATTAGACGTGTCTTGGGCCAAACTTTTAATTTCATTTGCCACAACAGTAAAACCTTTACCGGCAGCTCCGGCTGATGCTGCTTCGATAGTTGCATTCAAAGCTAACAGATTGGTTTGATCTGAAATATGATCAATTAAATTAACAATTTTATGGGTTTCTTTTGCATAAATTTCCATTTCTTCCATTAATTTAGAAGCCTCAATTGCTTTCTGATTTGCCACGTTAGCGATTTTTGAAGAATTTACCGAGTTATTATTAATTTCTTGAATAGAACTGCTTAATTCTTCCATTTCAACAGCAGAAGTATTGATTTCAGACGTGATTGAATTTATATGGGAACTGATGTCTTCCATATTATTTGAAACAACTTCGATTGAATCTACAACATTATTTACTTGAGAAGAAACGTCTCCGGTTGCATTAGAAATATTTACTAAGGAATTTAATAGTTCTGTTGTGGAATTGGTTACTTTATTTAATTCGTTGGAAGAAGTATCGGTAGAATTTGAGATATTTTCAAAATTTTCTACAGCTTTAATTGATATTTCGGCAGAGTCCTCAGCTTTTTTCAAAATATTTTTAGATGAAACTGACATTTTTTGAGAGATATCGTCAAATTGTTTAGATAATTGAATCAATCCCTCATTTGAATTAATCAAATCAATTACAATCGTTTTTATTTTAATGATGAATTCGTTTATTCCTTCAGCCAAAACACCTAATTCATCATTTGATTCAATAGGGATTGTTTTGGTTAAATCTCCTTCGCCTTGGGCAATATCATTAACCATATCTACAATATTTTTTAGAGGTTGAACTAATAATTTATTCGAAAAATAGTAACTGGCTGAAAATGACAAAAGTATGATAACGAAAAATAAAATAATTATTAGTTTCGTATTTTTTTGAGAAGCAATTTGTTGCTGTTTAATGTTCATTTTAACTGAAGTTACAATATTAGATAATAACTTATCGATTTTAGTTTGAAGCATTTTCTGAGATTGAAAGATTTTTTTTGATTCGGTCATAGTTTCTTGACTTTCATCGCCGGAAGCAATTTTTCTAAAGATAGTTTCAGCATTTTTACTGTAGGATTTGTATTGAGAATTAATATCATTCAAAAGAGAATTTAAATTTGATTGCTTATTTAAATGAAGCATCTCAGATAAATTTTCGTTAATATTGTCTCCGATTTTTATTGCTTTATCAACCGATTCATCATCTCCCATAAAAATGGCATCTTCAAACATTTTTTTTTGTTTATCAAATTCCGATTTTAGGTTTGATGCTTTTAAAGAAAGGGGAAAACTTACCTCTCTTAAGAGAGATAAGTTTTCAGAAAGATTATTATTTGAATGATAACTAATTATAGTTGATACTAAATAACCAACAATTGTTATGCTGATTAAAAGTAGTATTTTTAGCTTGATGGGTAAATTTCTTATCATAATAATTCCTATTTTAAAGTAATTTCTTTTAAATTTCCTATCTTTGAATTTCCGGAAACAAAACCAATTGCATGCGGATTTTGTGAGATAAATTTAATGACATCTTTATCAGAATTAAATTCTTTAGGAGGATTTCCGGTTCCCGTAAAGACAGCTCTTTTCCAGAATGAATTGAATTGCGAACTGTTTTTATGAACTGCTTGTTTGAGGAATTTTCCAAAAACAGGTGATTTTTTCAGTACTATTGGAACAATTGTTGAACCGTTTCCCCAAGCTTTTTTCTTTCCGGTATAGATTTTTTTAATGTCTGATTTACTTAATGTTGAGATCGAATTTGTTTTATTAACAACTATTTTGAAATCTTGGGCAAATGCTAAGATAAATATTGATGATATTATGATGGATAGTATTATTTTTTTCATGATGTTCTCCTTATTAGAAATTAAATGAAATTTTTGCTAAGTAATAATTCCAATTTTTACTTAGATCATTTTCAGGAACATTTTCTAAAACTTCTGAGGAACTCAAGAATACGCCGTCAACAGAATGTGCTTCAGCTTTAATTGACCAATTAAAAGAAATGTCATATTTTAAAGTCAAGCCATAATCATATCTGTGTTTTTGCCAATCGGGAATCATATCGGTGATGTCTGTAATTGGTTGTCCAACAGCTAATAAAGATTTTTCGTTAACTAATTCTGAAGAAGAATATGAAGCTGTTGCAGACATTTTTTCCATAAATTGATAAGTTAAGTTTGTGTAAAACATTCTGTCCTTTCTATCAAAAATTTTACCAATATTATTATTTACGACAGAAATTTGATTTGTTTGTTCGCCATATTCACTTGCCAATGTGAAAGGCCCAACAATATATTCCAAAGAACCTAAATATCTATGAGGAATTTTCATGTCAGCTTCAAGTATTAACGGTAAAACTGTGCCGTCCGGAGTTTGAAGATTTACTCTTGGTGTTGTAAGTTTAGCGTTAATTTTATAGTATGAACCACCTAATCTTAATGATGAAATGGGTGTGTTCCAAAATACTGTTCCACCATAAAAATCATTTACTCTTAAATTAACACTGTTTACAGAAGCATTAATATCTCCGGTTAATTGGTATAAAAATGAATTCGCAACTTTTTTATAAATTTTTAAAGGTATATCTGATTGGTCAAAATTCATGTTTCCGATAAAAGCATTGTAATCCATATCACCGGCATTTCCTAACGGTACGTTTCCATAAATATCCCCACCTTGGAAAGCTACTAAAAAACTGCGATATTGTTCATCATAAATGCTTTGTGAAAGATAAACTGTTGGGCGTAAAAAATCAATATCTCTGATTTCATTATAAAGTCCCATCGGTGTCTTAATTTTACCAAATCTAAAACCGAGCCAGTCTTTATAGTGATAATCAGCAAAAGCCCAGTCAAGTTTTGTTGTGTTATTTCCGGCATCGCCAAAATCGCGTGAAAGGAATTGCATTCCTAATGATAATTTTGATGATAAATGGGTCGAGAAAGTTATTCCTGCTTCGTTGATTTCAGATGAACCGTTTTTTGAATCCGGTACAAGATAGTCATTTCCTGATGAATAGATATAGCCTTGGCTTACAAATCCGTGAACAGATAGAGCATTTCCCATATCAATTCCGAATAAAGTTGTTATCCCCATAACAACTAAAATAATTGCGAGTAACTGTTTTTTCATTATTACCTCCATGAAAAATTTCAAGTTTTTTTACTTATTATCAATATATTAAATTATCTTTTTTTAACAAGTTTTTTTTTAAATTCGGCAAAAATAATTTGATGAATATCATTCATTTTTAGGATAAACATTGTTGTTTTCGTGTTTCCTTTTAATTTTATTTTTTTTCTAAATTCTTCTACGGATTCGGAAAATCCGCGAGTTTTGATATCCAAGATTCCAATTTTATTTTCTTTAAGATAGCGTTTTAGTTTTTTCAAATTGTAGTTAAAAAAAGTTGTTACTTCATAAGTTTTTACAAAATCATTTTGAAGCAAATTTTGAGAAGTTAAGAGAGCCAAATGTTTATCGATTAATTTGCAATCTAAAATATGACCAAGATGTTTAACCAATCCGGCTCTAATAATTGCCGAGTCAGGTTCAAATAAAAATTTGTCTATTTGTGAAATACCAATATCATCATTTTCAGAATCATTTATCTCTAAATTTTGCGGTAATAATATCGCCTTTTTTAAAATTGATTCCGTCGCCAAATCTCCAAAACACAGCAAAATTTCTTTCAATTCTCCATTTTCCGAGATAAATTCAAAAGTGTGATTTCCCGGGATTTTCATAGATTTATAATCAATTACCGGTGAAAGTTTTATTGCTATATTGGGATATTTAGCAAGCATTTTAAAAATATCGGATATTGGAGGAGAGTAACTTTCCGGCTCAATAATTCGTTTTGCACCGTCTCTTCTATCCGGATCAATAAAAATTGCCTCCACATCTTCATTAAAGTCCTGTGCTTTTTCATTAAGGAAAGTGATATTAGTTTTATCTCGGTTGTTCCATTTTGTGCATTCAAGAGTTTTTTTATCCAAATCTACAGCATAAATTTTTTCTTTATTTTTTGATAAGTTTTGTAAATCAGAACCGATTCCACAGCAAATATCTGCTAAAGATTTATATTTTGAAAATTTCATAGCGTGATATTCCGATAAACATTTGGATGATGATTGCTGAATTCCCTTCTCAGTAAGTAAAAGATTTTCCGGATGAGAAAATTTTTTGGTAGCTTTTTGACGAAGTTTTTTTTGAGTTAAAATTTCTTTTACAGGAAAATTGGGGTATTTTGAATTTATTTTCTGAATTTCATTAATGTTATTCAAATCGGTTTTTAAGATTTCTTGGTAAATTTCCGGATTCTTTTCTATAAAGGTTATTATCTTTTTCATTATATTTTCTCTTAGATTCATTTTAATTACAAACACGTATCCGTTTAAATATGGTCAAGAAATAAAAAAGTCCAACCAAAAAATGATTGGACTAAATTAATTCCGGATTAAGAATTTCTTTTGATTATTTTAAGAGCAGACATTTTTTGATAGAATAAGTTTTTCCGTCAACAGAGAATCTGTAAAAATAAACTCCGGCTGAAATTGATTTTCCAATTTTATTTTTTGCATCCCATCTTTGGAGATGATGACCTGATGATTTTGTCTCATTAACCAAAGTTTTTACTCGTTCACCTTTGATATTGTAAATTGTGATATTTACAAATCCCGGCTTTTTCAATTGATAACTAATTGTAGTTCCCGTTCCGCGACTGTTTCCGGAAGTACTAAAAGGATTCGGATAATTTCCGTTTAATTGAGTCGAAATAACAACATTATTGTTTTCATTGCCAACAGGATTTATTGTGTAATTTGTCTCAAATACCTCACTGTTTCCCATATTTTCTTTAATCGCAATTGCTTTTAAAACAATAGTTTCTGAAATTATTAAAGAATCGGAATAAATTGCAGATTGTGCATTCGGTATTGTCCCATCTAAAGTATAATGAATATTTGCTCCGAGAGTCGGAGAAGTTAAATGAATAGTTTGTGGTCCGTTATATTCACCGGTTTCAAGGTCAGAAGTTGGTGCTTGGACGGAAGTAATATGTCCTGTTTCATAAATTCCAAAATTATCAATGTAAAACATTTTTGCGCCGTTATCGACAGTTGATTCTCCGTAAAATCCAATTTGGATAACTCCTGAATAATCTGATAAATCAATTGTATGATGTGATGATAAATTTGATTCCTGATTCTGAGAATTCCATTCATAAAGAACATTTTCCGAAGACCAAGTTTGACCATTATCTGTAGAAATGACCACACAAACTTTATCATCGGAAGATAATTGAGCCGGTTCATTTGTATAAGTTTGAGTGAGTGCGGCATCTAATTCTATCTGATAATTTGCGGTGTTTCCTAAATCAATCGGCGGAGTAATCAACCAATGTTTAAGGTAAGCTCCACTTAAAAGTATGTTTGCCGCTTTATTAATCGGTTCTGTTTCTACATTTGCAAAATCATCTGTTGACCAACATTCGTTAACTTCTTCCAAATTCGAGTTTGTTTCCAAAATTCCTTTATATATTTTCCAGTTTTCAGGGAAGAAACCGCCTTCCGGAGTATTATCGAATGTTTGAACAAATTCCGGAGTAAGAGTTGCATTAATACCTGTTCCTGATAAATTTAAAGTTGCAGAAGTATTATTAGCGTCCTGAACAGTAATTGTGCCGGTAATATCACCTTCCGTTTGAGGTGTATAATTTACGTAAACCACGACACTGTCGTTACCGGATATTTCAATAGGCAAGGTTATTGGCGACAAAACAAATTCATCGGAATCAGAAATTATCGAATTAATATTTAAAACATTTATGCCAATATTTTTGATGGTAAAACTATCTATTTTACTTTGAGTAAACATTACTCCCCCAAAATTAATTTCAGATTTATTCAAACCGATAATCGGTTGGGTAGGAGCAAGTTCAATCTGAATATCATCGACATATAATGCTGCCATATCAGCATCACTATTAACATGCCAGCCAAAAACATATCGACCTGTTTCTTGAGGAGCAAAATTAATCTCAACATTTTCATAAGAAGTGAAATTGATATTTTGATTTGTAAATAATTGGGTTTGCATATTTTGAGAACCGGCAATCCTTCCAACATAAAATTCCATTTTTTCCGGGAACATTGTTGAATTTGCCCGATAATTAAAAGAGATATTATATTGAACATTCGCTTGCATATTTACAGGTGCCAAGAAAAACCAATCATCAGCAGGATTATCACTATTGTAGGCATATTTCAGACAATTCGGTTCGGTATTTGCTCCACCGTTATTAATAAACCAAGTTTTGTCATCATTATTTGTGTTTTCAATAATTGCTCCTTCCGGTAAAGCAGGAGCTTCCAATTCATCAAAATTTTCGACAAAAGGAAAATTACTAATGGAATATCCTGTTGGTGTTGCAGTTGCAACATTTGATGCTTCACTTTCATAAATATTATCTATCATCGCTGTAACTTTGTAAAAATATTGTTGGTCAGGGATAATATCATAATCAGTGTAATTCATATCATTAGTTGTTGCAATAAGTGTGAAATCGGAATTTTCAGATTCTGATCGATAGATTTTGTAATTATTAATTACATTTGTGAATCCTACTACGGAAATATCATCTAAACTTAAAACCACGTTACTTATTGAACAATATTTAAAAGCGATGTGGATTGAGTTTCCAATATAATCTGTGAGAGGAATAGTTATTTTCCGCCAAATATCTTTATCATTTAATTCGAAATCTGCAATTTCAGTAAAATCGTTTATTTCAGTTCCGGAAGTAGATACTAAAATTTTTAGATGCTCAGGATCAATTGATAAGCCTGCCCCAATAGGATTTGCCCAAAAATTCAATTCGCCATCCACAAAATTTGATGCTTCCGTAAAATCAATTTCAGGTGAGATTAACCAATCGTTATTTTGAACACCATTCAAATTTGCAATAGCACTGATTGAATTTTCAGGAGAATGAGAAGATACATTTGCTCTGTCCCAATTTGTAACAGTCCACGCAAAAGCTTCATTTGGATGAGGAAAATGATAGTGTTGGTCAATATATTCAATGGTAATGCCTTGATCTTGATCTATCATTGTCCAATTGGGAATAACAAGGTCAGCATCATAAGCAGTGTCAAAATTTTCATCTAAAACTGTCTGTGACAAACCTTCTTTTGTCCAATTTAATTCAACTTTATTATCTAAACCGGAAGTTGCATTTAAAGTAATATTAAGATCAGGAACCTGACCGCCACCGCCATTTGGAATTGTAATATTACCGGAAATTGTATTTGGTGCTGCTCCCGCTCCGTCTCCATTGATAAAAAACGGGATTTCCATATCGGAAGTGAAATCAGAAGAAATTGTTACATTTACGGTAAAATTTGCATCGTCACCTTGTAACCCCCATCCTGAATGACCGGTAATAGAACCCCAACTTGCCGGAATTCCATCTCCATTTTCTCCGTTATATTCCAAATCACCGGCATTGCCAGCTGAATTAACTATAACTCCTTCCGGAAAATCAAGAGAGATGCCATCAATAAATTCATAATCCTCACTATAATAGCTTAAAGTGAAATTAAGATCAACTGTGGAATTTGATAAATATTCCGTTGTGGTTGTGGTGATAGTAGATCCCGTGATATCTGCAAATGCAAAAGTTGCGGAAACTGCAAGAATGAGTAGTAATAAAATTTTTTTCATGTCTTTCTCCTTTATTTGTTTTGAATTGGAAACATTTGATGAAATAAAGTTGTCATCTTTACCTCAATTTCTCCAATATCTTTATAATTGTTAAAAAACCCAACCAACATTGTACCCTCAACAATTGATGTGATTGTAAAAGCTAAGATTTGGGGATCATATTCTGAAGGGACTAACCCGTTTTTCTGAGCTTCACTTATTTTTTCTTTTATTTTTTTTTCTGTAGATTTGTAGCTGTCGGAAATGATTCTTTTTATCTTGGGATTTTTTCGGGCCGAATCTATCAATAATTCAAAAATAGCTCCGGATGCTTCTTCCGTTTGTTTTTCGATTAGAGTATCGCTAAAATTTTTCAGATCTGAAAATGAACTAAAAAAACGCGAAACAAGTTCATGAAATGTGTTGCAGTTTGAGTATTGATTGTTACTCCATTCTTCCATTTTTTGGAAAAATAAAATCAATACATTTTCAAACAGTTCCTCTTTATTCTTGAAATAATAGTATGTAGATGGCTTTGAAATTCCAACCTCTTTCGCAATACTATTTAAGGACGTTTGGTCGTATCCTAATCGTAGGAATTGTTTAAGTCCGACTTTTAATATCATGTCCTTTGTATTCATTAAATCTCCTATTTATCTATTTTACCTAACGGTAGGTAAAAAAAATTTCTGAACATCTTTTTTGTCAAATTTATTATTTTAGATTTGGCATTTACCCTGAAATTTTGCATGAATGTAAATTAGGATTTATCAATCTAAAAAAGTAGGGAGTAGGTGTAATAATAGGGGAGTTATAAGAAATTACCGTTTAAGAATATCAGGGCTGAAAAAATACTATTGGAAATATTTCGAAAAATTTCGAAAGTATGCCAGATTTCATTTTTTTTTGACACTATTTTTCAGAAATTTAGATGAATTTTAAGTGATCTTGGAGACCTTCCGGTAGAAATAAACGAAGCGAAAAAATGTCAGTTCGCTTTCGGCTAAAAACTTTGCAACTCACTTATTGGAATAAGGAGAAAATTTGAGAAAAATTAAATTTTTTTTAGGGAAAAGTATTCTAACAATAGAAATATAACATGGAAATAAGGTAAACAATAAAATACATTTTAGGTTATTGCCTACCTTGAAAGTGGATGCGGGTATAGATGTTATGCCCAACATAATATTATAAATCCTAGTATAAATAAGTTTACTAAAAATATAGAATAATTTATCTGGAGTAAATAAATTAGTAATTAAGAGGTTATATAAATTTAATTGTTGATTTAGATAAACATCTCTTAAATGAAATTTCTCAGTTAATTGAGCAAACAAGAATGAAAATAGCAACTCAAGCTAATAGTGCATTAACCATACTATTTTGGGAAGTTGGATAAAAAATAAATGTGCATATTTTAAATAATAAGAGAGCCGAATATGGTAAACAGATTGTTGTTACATTGTCACGAGAATTAGTTAAAAAATTTGGTCGCAATTTTGAGGAAAAAAACCTTCGAAGAATGCAACAATTTGCAGAGCAATTTATGGATTTTGAAATTGTCGTTACATTGTCACGACATTTAAGTTGGTCTCACATTTTAGCGTTGCTTCCATTAAAAAGCAAGCAGGCAAAAATATTCTACGCTGAAAAATCAGCCTCTGAGTTGTGGAGTGTAAGAGAACTTCGTAAACAAATTTCCCGTAAAATCTATGAACGAGCACAAATTGCTAATTCGCAATTATCAAAAAATCAACAAAATATTCATCACATTTTCAAAGATCCATACTTGTTGGATTTTCTAGATGTAAAAGATGATTATTTAGAAAATGATTTGGAAACGGCAATTCTTAAAGACCTTGAACAATTTATTCTTAAATTGGGAAATGGTTTCACATTTGTTGAAAGGCAGAAAAGAATGATTATTGACGGAGAAGATTTTTATTTAGATTTGTTATTTTTTCATAGAAAATTGAAACGATTAGTAGCAATTGAGCTAAAAATAGATAAATTTAAAGCTGCATATAAAGGACAAATGGAATTGTATTTGAAATGGTTAGATAAATATGATCGCCAAGAAAATGAAAAAACCAATTGGATTGATTTTATGTGCAGAAACAAGTAGAGAACAAGTTGAATTATTAGAAATGCACAAAGACGGAATGATGGTAGCTGAATATTGGACTGAATTACCACCTAAAGAAGAATTTGAGAAGAAATTGCATTTTGCTCTTATTGAAGCAAAAGAAAGAATCGAACGAAGAAAAATGATGATTGAGGATTCACTTAATTAATTTTGAGAATGGGCTTAACATAGCAATATACAAAGCCGGTTGAAACTTTTTATTAAAGCTATTTTGTTTTATAAAAGTTTAGTGGTTTTTGAAAGCTAAAATGGTAATTTTGGCTTCGTGGCAGCTGCGAAACTATTACGTGAAATACAACCTGGCATCCCCCCGAAATTTTTCAAACAACATAAGTTAACTTATATATATTAAAGGAAATAAATTACATTTATCTGAGTCTCCTATAAATTTGTAAATCACAAAAAGCCAAAAGCAAATTGGAGAGTAGAACAATCCGCCGGATTGTTTATTTAATTCTTCAATCGGTTAAAATCTTTTTTGATAGTAGAGATGCCCAATTTGGGCGTCTCTACTATTTCAAAAATTTCGGCGGAAGAACAATTTTCCGATAAAGCAATTGACAGAATGATTGTATTTCAAAATATATTTTTTAATTAATTAAGGAGTTTTATTTGTGATATATAATTATTTAATCGCCTTTTTGGCGTCATTCTTTTTGGTGTCCTTTCTTACGCCTTTGATTATCAAATTAGCTTTTAAAATCGGTTTTTTAGATAATCCGAATTATAGGAAAGTGCATAAAAAAGCGACTCCGGTTCTTGGCGGATTGGGAGTTTTTTTAGGATTTTCATTAATGCTTATTTTTGATATTTCTATTTCAAAGGGAGAGCTTTTTAACAGAAATATATTAGGGTTTATTTTAGGGGCATTAATTATTGTTATTGTCGGAATGATTGATGATCGTTTCGGAATGAAGCCAAAGCCAAAATTATTAGGGCAATTATTTGCCTGTATGGCATTTATTTATTTTAACAATCTTATGACTATTTTCGGGCCGATTTATTTTACATTACCGATTCTCATTTTTTGGATGATTGGATTAATGAATGCGTTTAATTTCTTAGATAATATGGATGGAATTTTATCGGGAATGGCAGGAATTCTTGCTTTGGGATTTTACGGAATTACTTTTGTTTCCAAAACCCAAATGATGATGAATCAGGCACATTTTATAGCGTTGTTATCTTTAACTTTTTCCGGAGCTGTTTTGGGATTTTTACCATATAATTTTAATCCTGCAAAAATATTTCTCGGTGATTCGGGAAGTATGTTTATCGGATATTTTCTTGGTTCAATGGGAATTCTTTCGGGTCGGTTCGCTTCATTAAGGATGAACAGCAATTTATTTTATTTATTGCCTGTTTTACTTTTAAGTTACGCGATTTTTGACATTTCTTTAGTAAGTTATACAAGAAAAAGAGATGGACGAAAAGTTACGGAAGGTGGCAAAGATCATTCGACTCATAGAATTGGTAATGCCATTGAATCAACCAAACTTACGGCAATATTTATCTACATTATTAATGCTATCATCGTTTTGATAACAATTTTGGTTTATCAGGCAAAATCAGTGCCTTTATTATTAGCTATTACATTGACCTTCATTTTATTCTTTTTATTCTTTGGAAAGAAGCTGAACGAAATACCGGTCATTATTACTAAAAATCAATTAAAAAAATGAAAATCAGAGTTTTAGGAATTGCCAGCGGTTTACCGGAATTGGGATTACATCATTCCGCATTTTATGTTGAGACAAAAGATAGAAATATTTTAATAGATGCGGGAGAAGGGATTTCTCAACAGATTCTGAAATTCAAATTAGATAAAAATGTCATTGATGAAATTTATATTTCTCATTTACATCCTGACCATTTTTCAGGAATTTTTATGCTGATTCAAATGCTGTATCTTCAAAAAAGAACAAAAGATTTATATGTCTATCTTCCGGAAGAAGTTGAAAAAGTTAAAGAAATGTTTAATACAATGTATATTTTCCAAGAAAAACTTTCTTATAAAATATTCTTTTTAAAAATGAGAAAAAACGATAATATCATTCCAATCGAAAACACGCATTTAAAAACTTACCGGAAATTTACCGCAAAAGTAAATCATAAAAATCCTCTAATTTCTTTCAGTTATATTATTAATGAAGATAAAAAGAAAATCATATTCACTTCTGATATCGCTTCTACAGAACATTTAACAAATCATATCTCACAAACCGGAATAATTTTTATTGACGCATTTCACCCAAAATCTAAAGAAATAATTAGACTCTCCGATTCTTTTGAAGGGGATATTTTCTTAACTCATTCTTTGAGTGAAGAATTAAAATTGGAACTAATACAAAATAAAAGGAAAAATATTTTTAATGCTAACGAAAAAGACGAAATTATTTTTTAGTATTGCCATAGTTTTAATCTTATCAAGCTGCACTCTTGAAAGATATTCTTTGGCACACAGTCAGTTAAAAAACAAAAAATACGCTCTGGCTATTAATAATTATGATAAATATATTAAGATTTCCAAAAACGGTGCCTTAAAAACACGAGCAAAAATGGAAAGAGCCGAAGCCTATTATCAGACAGGATTAAAAGCATTTAAGCTTAAAAAATGGGATATCGCCGCCAGATTTTTCTTTTTGGCAAACATCAAAAAAGCAAATAATATCCTCGATAATTGCTATTGGAATTTAGCAAAAGATGAGCTTAAAAAAGGAAATAAAGAAAAAGCGTTAGAATATTATAACATCATAGTAAAACATTTTCCTAATTCAGATAAAATGGCTGATGTACTTTTGACAAGAATCAAAATTAATTTTGAAAAAGACAATTGTGAAACAAAAATTTGGGAAGATTATAAAGCTCTTTGTAATGGTAATTATGATAAATCGAAACAGAAAGAAGCTCAAATTTATGCTGATAAAATTTTACCATCTTTAATAAGTTCCGCTCAATATATTGCCGACAATGTTTCTTCGGAAAAAGCTGTGGAACAATTTGAAAATTTGCGAAAATACCCTTCAAAGTATCAAAAAGAAATTTCTAATCGAATTGCTAATATCTATTTGAAATTGGCAGAAGAAAAAATATCTGAAGAAAATTATATTAAAGCGGATGAATTCTTTAATTTGGCAATCCGAAACAACCCTAAATTAGAAGGGAAAGTTAAGGTTAAACTCAACAGTCTCGTAAATCTTTTCATTAAAAAAGGAGATCAACTTCTCAAAGAAAGAAATATCAAATTGGCATTAAAAAATTACAATAAAGTATTTGAGATAATCCCGAATAATTCAAAAGCAATTAGTGCTATTGAAAAAGCTAAAACTAAAGAAAAAAATATTGTTTCCGCCGACAGTCTTTTTAAAATAGCTAAAAATTTTGAAAATAATAAGAAATATGCGAAAGCATTAAAAATTTATAAACAAGCATATAAATTGGATTCTTTAGATAAAACCAAACACCGTATTTTCATCGTTTCCAATATTTTAAAAGCTAAAAAAGATCCTGTTGGATTCGCAAGACAAATCATTTTAAATTATAAAAATAACATCTTTGAAAGAAAAACACAACAAATTATTTCTGAAATGAAACAAAAATACCCCGACGAAGTCAAAGTAGGAAAGTTAAAATTCTTCCTTTCGGTCGGTGAATATAATTATGAAGTTAGATACGATATTACAACGCCAAACGAAAATTATTTCTTGATTTGGCAAATTGATTTATCAACACAAGATGTTATTCCTTTGAATAAATTAACAGAAAAAATATTTGGGAAGTAGAAATTTATGAAGAATTTAATCCTTATCATCCTAACCGTTTTTGCAATAAATATCTCTGCCAAAGATTTCAATATTATGGATTTTTCCCGCCCCGATAAATATGGCTGGGAAACTTTTGAGAAAAGAGAAAAAGCAGTGGAAGACCTTTCGGAAAGACAAAAGTTATTACAACTTTATGAAATGGAAAAACAAGATATTTACGGGAATGTTATCAAATCGCTTGTTATCCCTGGTTGGGGACAATATCACGCGAAAAACTATTCTAAAGGTCAGATTTTTTTGGGGATGGAAACCGTTATGTTACTGACTTCCTACTATTTATATCAACAATCAATGAACAAATACGACAGATATAAACAGGCAACTCAAATTGACGAGATTAATAAACTTTATGATGAGGCTGCTCGTCCGTATCGTTTTGCTCAAACATTTTTAGGAGCATATTTGGCTATTTTAATTTATAATTGTTACGATAGTGTTGAAACGACAAATGATTATAATGCCAAAGTTTGGAATAGAATTGAGAATAAATCTTTAAAAATATCGGTTACTCCGACAGGCTTAACTTTGAGGTTTTAATGAAAAAAATAATTTTTATCACAGCGATGATTTTATCATTATTGGGATGCTCTTTATCCCATAAAAATCCCTTGGATTCATCAAACGTAGAAATTCCTAAAAGTGTTATCGGAATAGAATTATTTTCCTCATCTCCTCAATCTCCGGAAAAATATGTGGAAATACATTGGGAAAAACTAACTAATGTTGAAGGATATTATATTTATAGAGCTATGATTTTTGACGGTCAATATGAAAAAATAGCTACAATTCCTAATTCTCAAGGTAATAATATGATTTTCCGCGACAACAATGTTTTCTCCAACAATTTTTATTATTATAAAATGTCTGCTTATAATTCTCAAGGTTTGGAAGGACATTTATCAGGATTTTTACGAATCTTTGTTGAATAATCTATGATATCACTCAATTCTTTAAATCCTCAGCAAAAAGAAATTGTTCAAACTACGGAAGGTCCGGTATTGGTTTTAGCCGGAGCGGGAAGTGGTAAAACACGCTCAATAATCTTTCGAACAGCATATTTAATTTTAGAGAAAAAGGTAAATCCTTACAATATTTTAATCGTTACTTTTACAAATAAAGCCGCAAAAGAATTGCAATATCGATTGCGAACGGAATTTTCGGTTTACAATCACAAAATGTGGGTTGGAACTTTCCATTCCATTTGTGTAAGAATTTTACGCCGTGAAAGTGAATTTCTAAAAGTAAACTCGTCTTTTACAATTTATGATTCCGGAGACAAACAGCAAATACTGAAAAAAATCATAAAAAAACTTAATATTGAAACTAAAACTTTTCCGGTAAATAAAGTTGCTTCCATCATCAGCAAACAAAAGAATTCTCTAATTTCCGCCGAAGAATTTTTCAAATTTAATGATGAAAATTTTTACACCAAAACCATCTCTAAAATATATTTTGAATATCAAAAAATTCTCATTCAAAACAACGCTCTTGATTTCGATGATTTATTGATGCAAACCGATGTCCTGCTTTATAATCACCAAGAGATTAGAGAAAAATACGCCCATATTTTCCAATATATAATGATTGACGAATATCAAGACACAAATTTTGCCCAATTCAAATTTGTTAATTTACTCTCAACCGGTACAAAAAATATCTGCGTTGTTGGTGATGATGATCAGGCAATTTACAGCTGGCGTGGTGCCGATATCCGCAATATTCTCCAATTTGAAAAAGATTATAAAAACGTAAAAAAAATATTTTTGAAACAAAACTATCGCTCGACAAATTCCATTCTTGATTTGGCAAATTCTTTGATCACACATAATAAACAAAGGCACGCAAAAGAATTATGGAGCGATAAAGAAAAAGGCGAAATTCCCCGTTTGGCAACTCTTGATAATGAATATGAAGAAGCGGATTTTGTCATTGATGAAGTTAAAAATTTGGTCAAAGAATACAAATCTGATTTCAACGATATTGCTATTTTGTATCGCACCAATTCTCAATCGCGAGTTTTGGAAAATCAATTTATAAAAGAAGGGCTTCCCTATCGTATTATCGGTGGAGTGAATTTTCTGCAAAGAAAAGAAATTAAGGACGTTTTAAGTTATTTGCGAATTTTAGATAATCCGGACGATAACGAGAGTTTTTTACGCATAATTAATTTTCCTAAAAGAGGAATTGGCAAAGTTACAATTGGGAAAATTATCGAATATTCCATTATGGAAGGTTTGAGTTTATTCAATTATTTTATGCAATCGGATTTATCAAAGTATTTTTCGAAAACTATTTTCAGCAGATTTGATAAGTTAAAGAAACAATTCAATACTTGGATTAGTTTAGCGGATTCTTTGGATTTGTTAGTCGATAAAATTGTTTCCGATTTGGATTTGGTTCAAATATATGAGAATAGTAAAGATCCGAAAGATATTTCGCGAGCGGAAAATATTAAAGAATTTGTTTTATCAGCAAAAGAATTTAAAGATAAATACTTTGAAGAAAATGACGTAAATCCTAAGCTTTCCGACTATTTACAAAACGTTTCCTTACAAACGGATTATTCAGAAGAAAATACAGATAGCAACTCGGTTAACCTTCTAACGATTCATAATTCAAAAGGTCTTGAATTTAAGCACGTTATTATTGTTGGTTTAGAAGATGGATTGCTTCCGCATAAATTATCAATTACCGCCGAAAATAAAGAATTCCAAATTGAAGAAGAAAGAAGACTTCTTTATGTGGCAATGACCAGAGCGAAATTGACACTTGCACTTTCTTACGGAAGATGGAGGCATACTTTTGACGGTTATTTCCCATCCCTTCCAAGCAGATTTTTGGGAGAATTGGACAGCGATAAAATTCAAAGCACAAAAAACCAGTTTTATGAAATCCAAACTCCAAGAACAACTCAAAAGAAAATTAAGAAAAAAGTTGTTTTGGAAAGTTATAAACATTTTAAAATCGGTCAACACGTAACTCACAATAATTTTGGAAAAGGTATTATTTTAAATGTTGAAGGTACTGATGAAAAAGCTAAGTTGACAATATCTTTCCAATCCGGAAAATTGAAAAAAATATTAGGTTCTTTTATTAAATTAATTTAGGAGGAAGAATGAAGAAGTTTTTGATAATGATGAATCTGTTGCTGATAATTTCATTATGCCACGCTACAAAATATGCCGGTGAAATATTTCAATTAGGAGCCGGAGTCAGAAATTTTGCTTTAGGAAATGTTGGATTAACCGATGAAAATACTTCCGCAGCAGCATATTGGAACCCTTCCCTTTTGAGCAAATCCGATAAAATGAATATTGAGATTATGCATGATGAAGAATTCTCCGGTTTGATGAAATATGACACAATTTCAGCCACTTTCGGAAACTCTAACCGCTATTCTTTTGTATTATCCAGAATAGGAATTGATAAAAACGCCAGAACAAAATTGAATGATTACACGCAAGGTGTTTCGGAAGACAATCAACCTTACGTTTCAGAATATTTCACCAATTCCGATTACATAATGTATTTTGGCATTATGAGAACATTTTTCAATAAAATCGACTTGGGATTTAGTCCAAAAATAGCTTATCGCTCTCTTGCCGGAAATAGCGGATATGGGTTCGGACTCGATATTTCTTCTCATAAAAAAATTTCTTCTAAATTATTATTAGGGATAAAAATAAGAGATTTAATCCCAACACAAATTATTTGGGAAAACGGAACTCACGAAAATGTAACTCCTTCTTTAGATTTAGAAACTCGTTACTCTTTAAATTTTCCAATTATCAATAAAAAAAGTAATTTATATTTTAGAATGGAATCTTTCAGCGAAAACCGAGATTATTCATCAACTTTGCATTTGAATAATCAATTCAGTGCAGATTTTCACACAGGTTTAGAAATAAAATTCAACAAATATTTGAATATCTATTCCGGATATGATGTTGATAATTTCACTGCCGGCTTATCTGTAAAAATAAATAAATACAATATAAATTACGGATTCAAACAAAACACGGAATTAGATAATTGTCACAGAATTTCAATAGGAATTAAATTATAGAATGAAAAAAATCTTTATACTTGGAATAACAGGATCTATCGGACAATCAACAGTTGAAGTCGTGAGAACTCATCCTGATAAATTTACAATTGTTGGAGCATCTGCTCATAGAAATATTAATAAATTGCTAAAATTGGCAAAAGAATTTCAGATTAAAAATCTCGTTATTACTTCAAAACTTAAAAAAAACGAACTCCCGAATGATATCAAAATTCACATTGGAGAAGAAGCATTAATAGACTTTGTTCGTAATTCGGATTATGATATTTTATTAAATGCAATTACCGGATCCGCAGGATTAAAATCCTCGATAGAAACATTAAAACGAGGGAAAAATCTTGCTCTGGCAAACAAAGAATCTTTGGTAATGGCGGGGCATCTTGTCAAAAAAATCCAATCTGAAACAGGGGCAAAACTTTTGCCGGTTGACAGCGAGCACAGTGCGATTTTTCAAATACTTCATAATGAAAATAATAAGGAAGTTAACAATCTTATTTTAACTGCTTCCGGCGGACCTTTCAAAAATCTCGATAAAAAAGAATTTTCTAAGATAACTTTAGCTGATACTTTAAAACATCCAACTTGGAAAATGGGAAGTAAAATAACGATTGATTCATCAACATTAATGAACAAAGGTTTGGAAGTTATTGAAGCTCATTGGCTTTACGGTATTGATTATGATCATATTCAGGCTGTAATTCATCCGCAATCAATTATTCATTCAATGGTGGAATTTATTGACGGTTCTATTTTTGCTCAAATGAGTGAACCGACAATGCGATTACCGATTCTTTACGCTCTTACTTATCCAAAGAGGATTAAATCAAATATTGTCTCAACAAATATGTTAAAAATGCGAGATTTAACGTTTATGGAAATTTCAACCGACAAATATCCTCTTTTTAAATTGGCAAACGAGGTGGGAAAAGCCGGAGGAATTTTACCGACAATTATGAATGCTGTTAATGAAATAGCGGTGCAACTTTTTATAGATGGTAAAATAACCTATCTTGATATTCCCAAAATGGTAATAAATTATGTTGAGCAGTCTGAAAATATAGTTAATCCGGATCTTAATTCAATCTTAGAAATTAATACATTGACACATAAAGAGGCATATTTAAAATTTAGGAGATTTATTTGATGATTTTTTAATGTAGTAATTTGCTTTTAAATTTTTAACAGCTTTAATTCTTTGGAGTTGTATTATGAAACCGATAAAACACTTTCTTTCGGATTTGAAATTTTTTGTCGCACCAATAATTGTAATTATTTTATTATCAATTGCTTTTGTTAAAATAGGAATACATATACATACAGTTCAAAGAAACTTCCCTCAACAGCAAATTTCTCTAAACAACAATCAGAAATTAATTCAAAAAGACACAGTTAGGGTTAATTTATCAAAATGGAAAGCAACCAGAAAAAAGATTTTCCTACAAATAATATCTATCTTTTTAATCGCAATGGCAGGTGTTTTAATCTTCCTATATTTTCTCTTTAAATTAAAAAAAAAGCTGATGGCTGATAATAAATACATCTTAAAATGTCTGAGAAATGAAAATAATCTCGGTAAAAATATTGACTTAAGCAAATTACATTTTACGGAATTTAAAACTATTGCCGAACACTTCAATACCCTCTATAATAAGAATTCCATATCGTATATTCAATTAATTAAAAGCCAAAGAAATCTTGAAAATATATTAAATACAATGTCTGATGGTATTTTCATTCATGATGAAAACGGAACAATTATTGAGGTAAATAACTCAACACTAAAAATGTATGGATTAAAAAATAAACAAGATTTGAAAATTTATTCAACATTAAAATCACTTTCATCTGTAAAAAATGATCTTTCCAAAATATACGAATATTGCTCAATAGCTATTCAAGGTAAAAGCATCCAATTTGAATGGATTGGAAGAAATATTAAAAAAAATATTGATTTCCCGATATTGGTTAATCTTACAAAAATAATCTATAAAAACAAACATGTTCTTTTAGCCAGTGTACGCGATATTAGTAAATTAATTAAAGCAAGAAAAAAATTAAAAGATAAAAATCAATTGTATCAAACAACATTGGAAAATATTTCAGATTGTGTGATAAGGACAAATTTGAATTTTGAAATTGAATTTATCAATAAAGCAACCGAGAGACTTATTAATAAACCTTTAGAAAAAGTTAAAGGTAAAAGGATAGATTTAACTTTAAAAATTATTGATGCTAATACTCATCAAAGTGTTTCCCAAGATTTGGAAAAATTGGTCGGTTTGGGAAAAAATTGTAAAAAAATGGATTTAGTGGTTGTTGATTGGAAAGGAAAGGAAATAAATGCAGATATTTCATTTACGGTGATTTACGACTCTAATAAAATAGCTTATAGTATTTTATTTGTAATTAAAGACGTAACCGAAAAAGTAAATTATTTAGCAGAAATATCTAAAAATAGAAATCTCGAATCTCTGGGATTATTAGCCGGCGGAATTGCACATGGATTTAACAATATTCTGACAGGAGTTTTTGGCAATATCTCTTTGGCTCGCTACTATTTAAATGGTAGCAATAACAAAGCTGAAAACTACCTGACTTTAGCCGAAAATGCAATGACAAAGGCAAAATATCTATCCACAAAATTACTTACTTTTGCCGAAGGAGATAAGAATACGATAGAAACAATTAATATCAATAATTTAATTCTTCAAATTGTAAATAATCTTACGAATCATTTTTCCACAGAAATCATATATTACAAAAATCCAAATTTATGGACAATCTCAGCCGATAAAGATCAGATTGAACAAGCAATAGTTAATGTAATAGAAAATGCTTGTGAATCAATGAATAATAAAGGAAAAGTTAAGATAAAAACTGCTAATTATGATAATTCTCATAATGCTGAACCGAAATTAGATCCTATACAATATATTAAAATTGAAGTTGAAGATCGCGGTAAAGGAATTAAAGAATCACATATTCCTAAAATTTTTGATCCGTATTTCACAACTAAATTCTTAGGAAGAGGATTAGGACTTTCTATTGCTTTTTCTGTAGTAACAAAACATTCAGGGAAAATTTTTGTAAATTCAAAAGAACTTTTTGGGACAAAAATTACCATTTATTTGCCTACTTCAAAAATTAGTAAAGAAAAAATACAAAAAGAAATAAATCGGATTTCTCAGCATAATATACTATTATTAGATGAATACGAAAGTATTTTGAAAATTAATAAAGAAATTTTTGAAGATGCCGGATATAACCTAATTGTCGCGGAAACCCCCGAAGAATTGATTCATCTGTATGAACTCCGAACTGAAATTATTGACAAATTTGATGTAATAATAATTGGTTTGAAAATTGCCAAAGAAATTGAAATTACAGATATTATAAACAAAGTTCGTAATCTAAATGAGGATGTAAAAATCCTTTTAACAGCGGCTGAATATAATGCTGAAGAAGTTAAAAGATATAAAAAAAATGGAGTCCATGAGATTATTTTTGATTCTTATAGTACAGAAAAAATAATCGAAATAATCAATAGGCAAACAATAAAGGAGAATCTGGAAATGGGAAAAGTGAAAGTTTTTAAAACCTGCTCATTTTGTGGGAAAAAATGGAAAACTCGCGAAGAATTTCTTTCTGACAAAAAAGTTAAACTTGTCGGATATCAAATTAATTATATTGATATCGAAAAAGGACTTTTCCTTTTTAACCATTCTTGCAACACAACAATTGCCATTGAAGTGGAAGAATTTATGGACTTATACAAAGGAGTCAAATACACGGAAAATAAAATGAATAAAGATGGATGCCCGGGATATTGTCTTGATGAGAAAGAGCTTCAAGATTGTGGAAATACTTGTTATTACAATCAAGTTAGAAAACTGATGCTGGTAATTTTAGATTATAATAAAAAAGATTCTCAAGAAAATAATCAAAAGGGCAAAATCTTGTGAGTATAAATAATGGCTACAGAATTTGCTCATTTTGTGAAAAAAAATGGAAAACTCGTGAAGAATTTCTTTCTGACAAAGACGTTAAACTCACCGGATATCAAATTAATTATGTTGATCTCGAAAAAGGACTTTTCCTTTTCAACCATTCTTGCAATACAACAATCGCCATAAAAATCGAAGAATTTATGGATTTATATAAAGGTCCCAAATACACGGAAAGTAAAATAGGTAAAGAAGGATGTCAGGGATATTGTTTAGATGAAAACAACCTTGAAGATTGCGGAAATAATTGTTATTACAATCAAGTTAGAAAACTGATGAAAATTATTTTGGAATATTCCACCAAAAAATAGGAGGAAAATCATCTTAAATTTGTCAGTGCTTATTTCTCTGCTCCAAGAAATATCGGATTTTCAGCTCTTAAAAAATTACCATTATAGAAGATTAAATTAAAAATATAGAAATGACATTTTTCCAAAAATTTATAGTTGGTTCAAAATCATTTTCAAAAAACTTGACTTATTTTGAATATTTAAAAGAAGACAGATATGGAAATAAATAAAAATTTAGTCGTAATTAAAGAAAATAATAAAGAAGATAAATTCTCTCTTCTTGATGAATTGTGCGATTTACTTTATAAGAATAAAATTATCTCGTCTAAAGAGAATTTCTTTGAAAGTGTTAAAAGTCGAGAAGAAGATATGTCAACCGGATTTGGTTACGGTTTGGCAATTCCACACGGAAGGTCAAATGAAGTTAACACTTTTGATTTTGCAATTATGTTAATTCAAAATGGCGTTGATTATAATGCAATTGACGGTAAACCGGTAAACATTATATTTTTAGCAGCAATACCTTCTAAAGAAGGGAAATTATATCAAACCAAACTTTCCCGAATATCTTCCTTTTTTAGAGATAAAAATAATAGAGACGAAATATTTAATGTGAAAGATAAAACAGAGTTAATCAAAATTTTAGAGAGGATTTAATGAAAAAGAGTATTTTACTAGCCATAATTGTTCTAATGAGTTTAAACGTATTTGCAATTAGCAAAGATGCAGGTGTCGCATCTTTTTCATTTCTAAAAATAAAATATTCTGCAAAAGCAGCTGCAATGGGAAACGCTTTTACCGGAATGGTTTCTAACGGAGAAGTTGTATTATACAATCCTGCCTCCTTATTTTATACCAATGAAAATACAATTACTACCACTTATAATAACTACATTGATGGGTTCAACGGTGGATCATCGGTTTATACCTTTCCGCTAAATAAAAAGCGAGTGGCTATTTTTACTCAATTTCTCACCAGTGATGATATTGATAAAACCATTGTTGACCAATATGGAAATTACGCCGGGAAAGACGGAACTTTTACATCTTCAGATATTTTAATCGGCTGTTCCTATTCCAGTGATTTTTCTCCGGTTGTTAAATTAGGCGGAAATCTTAAATATCTTTATGAATCTATTGACGGTAACAATGAACACATCCTTGTTGGTGATGTCGCCATGATTCATCAAACTCCAAATCCTTTATTAAAAGTTGGAGCATCAATTCAAAATATTAAAATAACTTCTTCAAATTCGGAAAAAGCACCTATTGTTTTAAATGCGGGTTTATCATATCATCCCAATAAAAAAAGCTATTATAATTTTGACGTTTATCGACCATATTACGGAGATTTGTCTGTGAGAGTCGGTACGGAATATATGGTTAATAATTTTTTATTTTTGCGAGGTGGTTATAAAACTAACGCTTCCGATTGGGATCTTGGTGGCGATATGTCTTTTTCATCAGGATTATCTTTTGGCTTCGGAACTTCTTGGAAAAAATTCATATTGGATTATGCGGCGGTTTCTTACGGAGATTTAGGTTTTACCAATCAGGTTTCGATAAGCTATAAATTACAATAAAAAGCAATCAGAGGTTTTAATGAATGCGAGAGAAATAAAGTTAGATAATATAAACGATACTATTGCCATATTAAAAGAAATCGGCGTTTCCTCAAAAGGTGTCGGAGCAATGAGTAAAAAAGGTACTTCATTTAATATCCTAATCCAAGATGTTGTAACCGGAGCTGCAAATATTTTGAAACAAGAAATGCTTGCACTTGGTGCGGATTTAGCAATGTCAAGCGGAATAGTTGAAGGGAATAAGAAAAATACCGATGTCTTATTGTTAGGTTCACGTGATAAAATTGAAAAATTGTGTGAAAAATTAAACAACTATCATAGTTTTTACCTTCCACAAATTAAGCTCGAAATTGAACAAGTTTTATATCCGACCAAAAAAGATAGTTTCAAAATTGGTAATCAAAGTTTAGATTTATCTTCAACAAAAATTATGGGGATTCTAAATGTAACTCCCGATTCCTTTTCAGACGGAATGAAATACTTTGATGAAGATAAAGCGGTTCAACATTGTTTAGAGATGATAAACGACGGTGCAGACATCATTGATATTGGCGGAGAATCTTCCAGACCGGGAGCTGAACCTGTTTCTTTAGAAGATGAAATTGCGCGTGTTATTCCTATCATAAAAGCAATTAGAAAAGTTTCGGACATCCCGATTTCTGTTGATACCTACAAATCTGAAGTTGCCGAAAAAGCAATCCTGGCCGGAGCATCTATTATTAATGATATTTCAGGCTTGAGATTTGATGAAAAAATGGTCGAAATTCTGCGTAAATATCCTACAATCCCAATCATTATTATGCATATGAAAGGTACTCCCAAAGATATGCAAAAAAATCCAACGTATAAAAATGTTATTACGGAATTGCTTGAGTTTTTTAATGAAAGAATTTCTTTTTGCAGATCACACCTAATCCCTAAAAGTCGCATAATTATTGATCCGGGTATCGGTTTTGGGAAAAGATTGGAAGATAATCTTAAAATTGTTAAAAACATCTATCAATTCAAATCACTGGATGTTCCGGTTTTGTTAGGAACTTCTCGCAAATCTTTTATCGGTCAAATTTATAATTCTCTCCCCGAAGAACGAGAAGCCGGAACTTTAGCAACAACAGCAATTGCTTTTCAAAATGAGATAGAATTTGTTCGCGTTCACGATGTTAAAGCAAATAAGCAATTAATAGAGACATTAACCGCTATAAATAATAAATGAATTTTTTGATTCCTCACATAAAAGATTTAATTGATATAACCTTAATCGGATTTGTTATTTATAAAATAATTAGCAGTATTCGTAATCGCGAAACTTATCAAATTCTTGCCGGTTTAATCGTTATTGTAGGATTATATTCTTTATCGGTAGTTTTCCAATTAAGAATGACAACTTCAATTTTAAAAAGTGTGAAAAACTATTGGATGCTTGCCTTCATTATTTTGTTTCAACCGGAATTGAGGAGTTTTCTTTCAAAAGCTTGGACAGGTAATTTTAAATATTTTTCAAAAAATAAATATAAAAAAAATGATTACTCACAACTTTTAAATGCTATCAGCACGATGTCTTTTCGTAAAACAGGTGTGTTGATTATTTTTGAAAAAAACAATTCTTTGGATAAATATATCGAAACCGGAGAAATAATCGATTCTGTCATCTCGACTAAATTATTGCTTACCATATTTAATAAAAATACCATTTTGCATGACGGAGCTGTTATTATTCGAGATAAGAGAATTTATGCTGTGAAAGTGGTTTTGCCACTAAGTAAAAATGTAAAGTACACTAAAACATTCGGAACAAGACATTTGGCTGCAATCGGAATTACGGAAGAAACGGATGCTTTTTCAATTGTTTGCTCTGAAGAAACAGGTGAAATTTCTTTTCAAATTGAAGGTAAAATATTTCTAAACTTATCATTAGAAGAATTATATCAGAGAATCGTGGATGCAGAAAAAGAATAGACCGTTAATTATTGCCATAACCGGTGGAATAGCTTCCGGGAAATCTACTTTTTCAAAACTGATTGAAGAAAAAGGATATCGAGTTTATTATACGGATAAAATTGGTCATGATGTTCTTGAACTGGATTCCATAAAAAAACAAATTAGGGAAAATATCGGTGCTGAAGCTTTCACAAATAACAAAATTGATCGTAAAAAATTAGGAGAAATTGTCTTTTCTGACAAACAAAAATTAGCGATTCTCAATCAAATATCTCATACAAAAATTAGAGAGCAAATAAATTCCATCATCGCCGAATCTAACGAGAAAATCATTTTTTTTGAAATACCTCTTTTGATTGAATCTAATCTTCAAGAATCTTTTCATTACAATATTTTGATTACAACAGATGAAAATATTCGTACCAATAGATTAATTAATCGCGATAAGATTACAAAAGAAAAAGCTTTGAGAATTATTAAAAACCAAATGAGTGATGAAATAAAAAAAGAATATGTTGATTTAATTATTGATAATTCCTTTTCTAAAAAATTTCTTGAAGCCCAAACAAATATTTTCCGGCAAATGATAAATCTAATTCCCAAAAGAAAAACAAAAAAATTAAATTAAAATTGCTTTTTTTAGAATATTCTGAGGCATATTTTCAAAAATCTTGACAATTACCTTGTTGATATATTTTGTGCTTGATAATGAATTTTATAATATAAAATAACGCATATCTTATTGATATGCTGACTGTTGTGAATAAAGTTAAGGAGTTAAAAATGGCAGTACCAAAAAGAAAAACATCAAAATCTCGTCGGGATAAAAGAAGAACTCATTATAAAGCTGAGATGCCGACTGTTTCTGTTTGTTCTAATTGTGGCGCACCGATAAGACCACACCACATTTGTGATAAATGCGGATACTATAATAAAAAACAAGTTGTTGATATTAAAGAATAATGAAAATTGTTTTAGACGCTTTTGGCAGCGATAATGCACCTTATCCTGAAATTGAAGGTGCAGTATTAGCTTTAAAAAATAATTATTGCGATTCAATAGTTCTTGTCGGTAAAAAAGATATAATTTCTAAAGAATTGGAAAAATATTTTTATGACAAAAACAGATTGGAAATATTTGATGCATCTGAAGTTATCACTATGGAAGATAGTGCATCGGCTGCCGTGCGATCTAAAAAAGATTCCTCATTAGTCAAAGGACTTGAATTATGTAAACAAGGCAAAGGAGACGCTTTCGTAAGTCTCGGAAATACCGGAGCTGTAATGGCTGCTTCTTTATTTGCCTATGGAAGAATAAGAAATGTTAAAAGACCCGCTATTGCGATTACTCTTCCGACAAAAGAGAAACCGCAAATTGTTCTTGATGTCGGGGCTAATGTTGATTGTTCTGTAGAAAATCTTGTCCAATTCGCCGAATTAGGAAGTTTGTATTCCAAATTTCTTTTTGACATTGATGCACCAAAAGTCGCTTTGTTAAATATCGGTGAAGAAAATAAGAAAGGAAATATTCTTTCCAAAGCAACTCATAAAGAATTGTCTGAAAGCAATACGATCAACTTTGTTGGAAATATTGAAGGGAAAGATCTTTTGAAAGGTATAGTTGATGTTGTTGTTTGCGATGGTTTTGTAGGAAACGTGATGTTAAAAACTATCGAAGGAGCAGCAATTTCGATTTTTGAGATAATGAAAGAACAGTTTAAAAAAGATTGGATTGCCAAAATCGGTGCTTTACTTTCTTATCCTGTATTTTCATATTTGAAGAAAAAACTAGATCACTCTGAATATGGGGGAGCACTACTAGTCGGGTTAAACGGTATCACTATAATCGGACATGGGCGATCTAATGCAAAAGCTGTCAAAAATGCAATTAAGTTTGCGGATAAAATAGCTGCATCAGATTATCTGACTCATGCCAAAGAACACTTCAAAAGGAATTAATTATGAGAACAAAATGGGAAGCTAAAATTGCCGGGACAGGACATTATGTTCCTGAAAAAGTACTAACAAATTCCGATTTAGAAAAAATTGTCGATACCTCAGACGAGTGGATTAGATCGATGACCGGAATGGTTGAAAGACGTGTTGCTTCAAAAGATCAAGCTAGCTCCGATTTAGCTTACGAAGCCTCAATAAAAGCAATGGAAATGGCCGGAGTTAAAGGAAAAGATATTGGAATGGTTATCTGTGGAACAGTTACACCTGACCATATGTTTCCAACTACCGCCTGCATACTTCAAAATAAAATTGGAGCCAGAGGTTGTCCTGCATTTGATATGTCTGCAGGATGTACCGGTTTCATTTATGGAGCGGATATTGCTCGCCAATATGTAGAAAATGGGATTGCTGATAACATCTTGGTTGTTGGTGTAGAAACTCTTACAAAAATTATCAATTGGAAAGACAGAAATACCTGCGTATTATTTGGTGATGGAGCCGGAGCGGCAATTATTTCAAGGACTCAATCTACTGATATTTCCAAAATTATAGATTCGGAAATTATGGCTGACGGAGCTTTCGGCGATTTATTAATTATGGAAGCGGGTGGTTCAAGAATGCCGGCATCGGAAGAAACGGTAAGAGAAAATTTGCATACAATCCAAATGCAAGGAAATAAGGTGTTTAAACACGCTGTAAAATCCATGGCTTTGGTTTGCGAAAAAGTTCTAAAAAGAAATAATATGGATAGTCATTCAATTGATTGGGTAGTTCCACATCAAGCTAACGTCCGAATTATTGATTCTTTAGCAAAAAGATTAAAAGTAGATAAAGACAAAGTAATTATTAATATAGAAAAATACGGAAATACTTCCGCAAGTACTATTCCAATTGCCATTGATGAAGCAATTAGAGCAAACAAAATCCGAAAAGGTGATATTGTTTTGATGACTGCTTTTGGTGCCGGCTTAACTTACGGTGCTTATTTAGTTCGAATTTAGGAGGATTAAATGAGTTTTCAAGGGAAAAAAGTTGCTTTCTTGTTTCCCGGACAAGGAGCACAATACATTGGAATGGCAAATGATTTTATTGAATCAAATCAAAGTTTTGAAGATGTGTTAGTTAATTTTGATAAATCAAATAACACTAATCTTCTAAATATAATTAAAGAAGGTCCTGAAGAAAAATTAAAGGACACAAAATATACTCAACCGGCAATATTATTTCACAGTATCGTTGCCCTAAAAACACTTCAAAGTAAAATAGATATTAGTGCTGATTATGTTGCAGGACATTCATTAGGTGAATTTTCGGCATTAGTTGCAAATAATGTTTTAGATTTTCAAGATGCACTTTATTTAGTTCATAAACGTGGTCAATTTATGATTGAAGCAAACGGTGACAAACCATTTGGAATGGCGGCAATTATCGGATTATCTTCTGAGGAAGTAAAAGATATTTGTAACGAAGCTTCCAAAACCGACATTGTTATTGCAGCTAATTATAACACCCCGATTCAAACCGTAATTTCCGGTTCTAAAGCCGGTGTTGATAAAGCTTGTGAAATTGCAAAAGAAAGAAAAGCAAAACGCGTAATTCCTTTAATTGTCGGTGGACCTTTTCACTCACCATTGATTGAAAAAGCCGCTACATTATTAGAAGAAGAAATGGCTAAAATAAATTTCAAAAGCACAAAAATACCTGTTATCGCAAATGTAGATGCTAAACCGCATTCAGATTCAAAACAAATCAAACAAAATCTTAAAGATCAGGTTGTCTCTTCTGTTTTATGGGTTGATTCTATGAAATATCTCATAAATGAAAATGTTGATATCTTTATTGAATTTGGTCCAAAAGGCGTTTTAGCCGGAATGATGAGAAAAATCGATCGTAAGAAAAAAGTTCTTACAATTGACACACTTGATGATGTTGAAAAAGTGGTTGAGGAGTTAAAAAAATATGAATAGACTAAAAGATAAAGTTGCCGTAATAACCGGAAGTGCCAGAGGAATTGGATTTGTTATCGCAAAAGTTTTTGCTGAAGAAGGTGCAAAAGTTGTTATCCTTGATATGAATCAAGAAAGTGTAGATAACGCAGTAAAAAAAATTGCGGAAATTAATCCTGAAGTTTCAGGATTTGTAGCAAATGTTACAGACCCGGAAATGGTGGCAAATACTGTAAAAGAAATTATTAAGACTTATAAAAAAATCGATGTTTTAGTTAATAATGCCGGAATTACAAAAGACGGTTTATTAATGAAAATGAAAGAATCCGATTGGGATGCAGTTATCAATGTTAACTTAAAAGGAACTTTTTTATGTACTCAAAAAGTTATCAGATATATGCTTAAACAACGTTCAGGTTCAATAATAAATATCTCCTCGGTTATTGGAATAATGGGAAATGCCGGACAAGCAAATTATGCTGCATCAAAAGGTGGAATAATTGCCTTAACCAAATCCTCCGCAAAAGAATTTGCCTCAAGAAGTATTAGAGTTAATGCGGTTGCCCCGGGATTTATTGAAACTGAAATGACTGCAAAATTACCGGAAAATGTAATTGAAGAATATGCAAAATCCATCCCTTTAAATAGAATGGGTAAACCACGCGATGTTGCTAATCTTTGCCTTTTCTTGGCATCTGATGATTCAAACTACATAACCGGACAAGTAATTAAAGTTGATGGTGGTTTAGTCAACGGCTAAATCATACAAAAATAAACTGAATAAAATAGAAAATATCTATCCCCAAGGAGGAAAAAATGGATATAGCTGCAGAAGTAAAAAAAATAGTAGTTGCAGAACTTGGTGTTGACGAAGCTGAAGTAACAAACGAAGCACGTTTTATTGAAGATCTTGGTGCTGATTCTCTTGATACAGTAGAATTAATCATGAAATTCGAAGAAAAATTCGACCTTGATATTCCGGACGAAGACGCTGAAGGAATGACAACTGTTGGTGATGTAGTTGCGTATGTAAAGGCTAAACTCGCTAACTAATTTTTTTAATGGTTGTGCGTATATCGCACAACCGCTAATTAATTTTTATGAGGTTAAAATGAATAAAAGAAGAGTAGTTGTAACCGGAATTGGCACAATAAATCCCATCGGTAAAAACGTAAATGAAACTTGGAAAAATTTAATTGCCGGGAAAAACGGGATTGGGCTAATTACAAGATTTGATACGACCCAATTCACAAGCAAAATTGCCGGGGAAATCAAAGATTATGATCCATTACAACATTTTAAGACAAAAGAATTAAAAAAAATAGATTTATATGCTCAATACGCATTAATTGCAGCAACTGAAGCAATAGAAGATTCAGGATTGGATAAATACAATTTTGACCCGTTCTCATTTGGTTCAATTATTGGTTCGGGCATTGGTGGAATGTTAACATTTGAAGAAGAGACTTTTAAATTTTTCAAAAAAGGTGCCAGACGCATTAGTCCTTTTTTCATTCCAAAAATGATTTCTAATATAGGTGCAGCTCAAATCTCCATTAAATACGGATTAAGAGGACCTAACTATAATATTTCTTCCGCCTGTGCTTCTGCAAATCATGCAATTGGGACATCGTTTAGATTTATTCAAGCCGGTGATGCCGATATTATGATTACCGGTGGTGCGGAAGCTTCTGTTACGCAAATGTCTTTGGGCGGATTTTGTTCCATGAAAGCATTGAGTACGCGAAATGATGATCCCGGTAAAGCATGTCGTCCTTTTGATAAAGAAAGAGATGGTTTTATCATGGCTGAAGGAGCAGGAATTCTTGTTTTGGAAGAACTTGAACATGCTAGAAAACGCGGTGCCAAAATCTATGCGGAATTGGTTGGTTTTGGGGCAACAGGAGATGCTTATCATATTACAGCACCGGATTCGGAAGGAATTTCGGGAGTATATGCAATAGAGAAAGCAATGAAAGAAGCAGGTGTAAAAAAAGATGAAGTTGATTATTTTAACGCTCACGGAACATCTACTCCTTTGAATGATAAAATTGAAACAACTATTCTTAAAAAAGTATTTGGTGAACACGCAAAAAATATTTCCGTAAATTCTACAAAATCAATGATTGGTCATTCACTCGGAGCTGCTGCCGGAATTGAAGCAATTGCCTGTGTAAAAACTATCACCGATAGCATAGTTCATCCAACAATAAATTATGAAAATCCTGATCCTGAATGTGATTTGGATTACACTCCAAATAAAGCGGTTAAACGAGATGTTAAAATTGCGTTAAGCAATTCTCTTGGATTTGGCGGACATAACGGAGTTTTGATTTTTAAAAAATATTAATCTAAAGGGCTGAAAAAGCCCTTTTTTTCTAGAAGGTGATTTGTGAGACAAATTTTGAAATCTATTCTGCAATATTTTAAAGATTCAAAAGAAAAGCACTCTGAAACCCAAAATGATTGGGATGAAAAGATTATTAATTTTACGGAAAGTATTAATTATAAATTTCAGAATATTTCTCTTTTGAAAGCTGCCTTAACACATAGTTCTTTTATCAAAAGAACAGTTAATGTTTCTGCTATTTCTCCTTTTGAGAGAATGGAATTTTTGGGTGATTCAATTTTAGGTTTGGTTGTTGCCGAACGTCTTTTTACCGATTATCCCGAAAAACAGGAAGGCCATTTATCAAAAATGAAGTCAAAACTAGTATCTGAAAAATTTCTTTATTTAAAAGCAAAAAAAATTGAATTAGGAAAATACATTTTAATGAGTGATGATGAAGAAAGAAGCGGAGGTCGCGAAAGAGCGTCAATCGTTTCAGATATGATGGAATCATTAATCTGTGCCTTGTATCTTGATGGTGGTTATGAAGCTTCTAAAAATTTCATTTGTAATTTTATAATGAACAACTATAAAGTTGATATTCAAAATGATAATTTAAAAAATTATAAAAGCATCTTACAAGAATATTGCCAATCTAAATACCAAAAACCTCCTGATTATGAGACTATAAGTGAAGAAGGTCCGGAACATTTGAAAAAATTCCGTGTCATAGTTTTAATTAACAAAGTTAAACATCAAACCGGAGTGGGAAGAACCAAAAAAGCTGCTCAACAAGAAGCGGCAAAAAATACTTTGAAGGAATTAAATATTTTGTAATGCGAATATTTCCAATTTTCATTACAAATCAAGGCTGTCCTTTTAAATGTGTTTATTGTAATCAAAAAGCAATAACTCACGATTATAAAATTGATTGGGAAAAAATAATTTCCGATGTAAATAACTTTACCAATTTCAACCAATGTGTCTCAGAAAACGAAATTGCATTTTTCGGAGGGACATTTACCGCCCTTCCGGAAAATATTCAACAAATGTACTTTGATAAATTTTCTGAATTTTTACCTAAAATTCGAGGATTCAGATTATCTACCAGACCTGATTGTATCAATGATAAAATATTACAATTTCTAAAAAAGAATAAGGTTAGCACGATTGAATTGGGTGTACAAAGTTTAGATGATTCCGTCCTCAAAAAATCTAAACGCGGTTATGTCTCTTCCAAAGTAATTTCTTCTTCAAAGTTAATCAAACAATATGGATTTGATTTAGGAATTCAATTAATGCCGGGTTTGCCGGGATCATCAAAAAAAACAATCTTAGAATCTGCTGAAAAAACCAGCCGAATAAAACCTGACTTTGTTAGAATTTATCCGACAATTGTTATCAAAAATACTGAGTTGGAAAATTGGTACAATGACGGACTCTTTACTCCACTTACATTAGATGAAGCAATCAGTATTTCCACCGAAATGATAAGATTGTTTGATAAAAAAAATATAAAAGTAATAAAAATAGGACTGCATTCTGAAATAGAGAAAGAAGAAATTATCATCGGTCCTTTTCATCAAGCATTTGGAGAATTAGTTAAAGGTGAACTATTATTAGATTCGATAATTAAAGAATATGAAAAGAATAATTTCTTCAAAATAGATAAAAAAGATATCTCACTCATTGTTGGCCACAAAAAAAGATTATTAAATAAAATTAAAAAACTGCTCGGACAAGATAAAGTAAAAATACTTATTGACAATGTAATCAAAGAAATTTAAATTTTGTTCAAGGAGATTATAATGAAAAAAAATTTAATTATTTTATTTATACTTGCCGCCATAATTATTTCATGCCAAATGCCTGAAAAATTTTCCGGAGTACATTACGGTTTGCCAATGGCTTTACCAATGATGAACCAAGATTATTTTATTAAAGATTTGATAGATTCAACTAATTTCATAGAAAACAACGATTCAATTTTTTTCACGTATTCTACCGATTTAAAAAGTTATCATATCGATACCCAAATGAATATCAATGAAAAAAGTACTGATGAAATCCCTATTATTTCAAATATAGATACAACTGCAACAATGTCTCTGAGTGAAACAGGAATTTGGGATGATGATATTAAAATTACTTACGGAATTGTTGATAGTTGGACGCTTCAAATCGATCCGGAAGCATTTCACGTTAATAATGAAGTTCCTCTTCAAAAATTAACTTTAACTTTTGACGACGTTTATACTCCGAACGGAGAAGATAATCTTAGCTTGGAAATTACAGATTTTAGCCAAATCAATCAATTTAATTTAGACGGTTACATTATTGGAAATCCTACCAACACTACTTATATTGATACTTTGACTTTCCACGTGGCAACAGAAACAACATTGCCGGAAAATGTCATACTTCCTGTTGGACAATTCAGAATGTTTTTTAACGGGCATATTTATTTTGATGAATTGAACGGAACATTGTTTAATAAAGTTTTGGATGGCGACGATCAGGAAACCAATATAGACATTGATTATCCGGAAAATATTGCGAATGCCATTGATTTGGCTGATGCAAAATTAAAAATCGGAATCTGGAATACAATGGGATTCGATGTAACTTTGTTTGGGAAATTAACCGGTTATAATGATACTACCGGCGATTCTTTATCATTAACATTTAACGATGATGATCAAATAACTTTTGCTGCTGCAACCACAAAATATGATTCTGTTTATTCAGAAGTAACAATTGAAGATTCAGTAGCCGCTCTCATAAATATTATGCCCAATCGTATGAAAATGACTAATATTAAATTTTATGTCGGAAGATATTCTTATGATGTTGGATATGCTTATAAAGGTGCCGGAGCTCACGGGAGTTCAACCGCTCTTGTACCATTCAATTTTGTTTTTCATAATGAACCAATTAAACCGGATACTTTAATAGAAATTGATATCTCCGATGATAATCAGGATTTGATTGATGAACAAATTAACTCCGCAGCCTTAAAACTTAATTTAACAAATAATATTCCGGTTGGCGGCACAGTTAATATCTACTTTTCTCCGGAGAAATCCGATGTTTTTACATCTCCAACTTTATCATTTTTAAATAAAGAAATTAATCCGGGAGTTAATGCTCAAGCTGGGTATTCAGAAGTAAATTTTGATTTGACTAAAACCGACTTAAATAGCTTTTTACATTCTAAAATTTATTGCGGTTTAATATTTAATTTTCATAATTCTAATGGTGCGGTCATTATTCATCCTCAAGATCATTTAAATGTTAAAGGTCGAATAGATGTCCTTTTTGATGTTAATACGGAGGATTAAAATGAGAAAAATAACAATTATATTCAGTATTCTCATATTATTTTGTTCCTTAAATGCATTCACAAATGCGGCATCAATGGCTTTAGCAGATAGTTACTCTCTTCGAGCAAACGGGATTGAAGCCGGTTATTGGAATCCGGCAAATTTATATGACAATCAAAATAAAGGATATGAATTATATCTATTAAATACCGGAATATCCCTCTCCGGTAATTTACTTTCGGTCGGACTCTATAATGAAATAAACGGCGATACATTAACAATCGCAAAAAGAAAAGATATTTTGAGCAGATTTGATAATTCCTTACAAGTTAATGCAAATTTTCACTATTCACTTTTGGGATATTCTTATAATCAACATTCAATTTCAGTAGGGATAACAACAATCGCTTTAGGGAAAATTTCAAAAAAATACCTTGATTTGCTTTTACTTGGGAACTCTGAAACCTACGATAAAACTTATACTTTTACGAAAGAAAACAATTCTGCTCGAGCATTGAGTTATGCAGATTTAACCTATGCTGCCAGCACAAAAACATTGTCAGACATTATTCCGAGTTTGGATTATGTAAAATGGTTGCCCGACGTCAAAATAGGATATTCTTTTAGTGCGTTAATTGGAATTTCTGAAGCTGATGTCATTAAATATGATAGTCATTTTTCAACAAACGATTCCACGGGAATTCATTTAGATCAATCAATAAAAGGCAGATATGCTTTGGGTGGATATGGGACTAAAATGAAGTTAGGATTGGAATCTGAAGTTTATAAAAATCTCAAAGTGGGACTTACCTTTGATAATTTAATCGGATTTGTGAAATGGATAGGTAAAACAAAAGCAGCAGAATTTAATGCATCAACCGATAGTATTTTTATTGCCGATTTAGATGATAATTTTATTACTCAAAGTGATACAACTTATTCAATAGGAAGTTATGAAACAACATTGCCGGTAATATTTCATTTCGGAGCATTATATAACTATGACAAAGCATCCTTTTCTTTAGATTGGGAACAAAACCTCGGTTCGGATGCAATATACTCAAATCAACCGGAAGTTTCTCTTGGTTCACAATATTATATTCGGCCATATCTTCCTTTAAGATTTGGATTTGGATTTGGTAACATAGATCGGGATCATAAATTTACTTACGGAATTGGTTATGAAGGAAATAAATTCACTTTCAATATTGGTTTGGAATCGGTATCTCAAGTATTTCCTAACTCTGATTCAAAAAATGTATCATTTGGAATTACGTCGAAATTAAAGTGGTAGAATGGTAATTTCATCAATAATATTTATCGTATTAGCTTTATTATTATCTTATCTTTATTATCGAAAGACAACGCCGAATATTAGTTTTTCAAAAAAAATATTTCTTATTTCATTAAGGACAATAACTTATTTTGTCCTTTTTTTGTTGATTTACAGCCCGATTTACAACAATATCAGAAAAAAGAAAATCCCCGAAAATATAATAATTTTGAACGATGATTCAAATAGTGTTAATTTAAAAAAGTTAAACAAACAAACAATTTTGCGAGATAGTTTAATTAAAAAAATATCAGATAGAGGATATTCAATAAAAAGCTTTGATTTTTCCGACGGACTTAAAGGAAATCCCAAAAACACCCTTCTTATCAAAACTTTACAACAATTAAAAAACAAACATTTATTAAAGTATTCAAAATCTATAATTTTAAATTCGGACGGATATTTTCACGATTCCGATTTAACAACTTTGCAGAATTTTCCAATCCCGATATTTCCTATTCTAAGAATTAAAAATTCTCCTTTGCCGGATCTTAAAATTGAAGACTTAAAAATCAATGATGAAGTTTTTCGAGATGAAAAAACGCCTATAAAGATTAAGATAAAATCCACTCATTTTTCAGGAAAAGCAGAGGCAATAATAAATTATGATTCTAAAGAAATTAGAAAAAACATTTTTTTGGATTCTTTAAAAATTAATGAGATTAACCTAAATGCCAAATTTTCCAAAATTGGAATTCAAAAAATATCGATAGAAATTAGGGGAAACAATTTAAAAAAAGAAATCAATTTTTACAATAACCAATTGATTAGGAATATAGTAGTAAAAAATAATAGAAACAAAGTTATCGTTGTGAGTGATGAATTAAATTGGGATGCAGCTTATATTATAAAATCTATTTCAGGTGAAAAACGCTGGAAATCTAAATTTTATCTTTTTAGAAACGGAAATTTCTATTTATCTCAAAAGCGTAAATCACTCCCGAAAATGCTTGAAACAGCAAATCTTTTGGTAATTGTCCAAACTCACAAATTGCAATTTACAAAACAGCAAATTACCTTAATTACAAATTTTGTAAAAAATGGCGGCGGTTTACTTTTTCAAGGAAAATTTAATCCTGAACTGAAAAAGATTTTACCGATCAAAACTTTCTATTCTCAGGAAAATATTGATATTATGACTTGGACGAATAATATTGCGGACTATTCCATTTATTCCAATTTAAAAAATGCGGATATTCCACCCATTTCATTTTGGGAAATTGAGCCTAAAATTAATGTTAAAATTTTAGCAAGATCAAATAATTATCCCACCATAATTTCATCAAAATATGCAAATGGAAAAATTCTGTATCTCAATTGTCTAAATTTGTGGAAATGGGAATTATCAGGTAAAAATCAATCATATTTTAATTTTATGAATCACACCATTAAATGGCTTGGTTCAAAAAATTCTAAATTATTTGAAGCAACATTACCAAAATATGACTTCGATTTGAATGAATCTATTCAAATTGGCTTGGAAGCTGTTGATCAAAACCTTAATCCGAGAGAAAATATTGAAGCAAAAATCAGCGTATTTAATTCTAAAAAGAAATTAGTATTTTCTGATTTTTTCACAAAGAAAAACCAACTCTGGAAAATTCAAATACCTTCATTACCAAAAGATTCCTACCACTTTGAAGTAATTGAAGAAAAAACAGGCTTACGCTCCAAAGGCGATTTTGTGGTAAATGATAATAATTTAGAATATAAAGATGTTAATTGGAATGAATCTGCTCTTCAATATATATCAGAAATTACAAATGGAAAAATTATTAGAAAAGTATCCGATTTAGATTTGACAAAACCTCACATTAGTGAGGAAACATCTCTCATCGAAATATATTTATATAAAAAATGGTATTTTTTCTTAATTTTTATTTTCACTTTTACTCTTGAATTATTTATCAGAAAAAGGAACGGTTTACTTTGAGAAAATACCTTGCAAAAAACATCGCCGTCGATGTTAATTCAAATCTTGATTTTAAAAAAATATTAAACAAAAAATTTAGATTTCCAAAAGATGTTAAATATGAAATATCAATATTGAGAAAATCGATTGATGCGAGAAAGAAAAATAGATTAAAATGGAATTTTACCTTAATTTTAGAAACAAATAATGTCCTGAAAACTCAAAACGATTTAACGGAATATCCTGCAAAAGATTTTACTCTAACTCCTTCCCAAAAAATCAAATCTAAAAATCCCTTTATTATCGGAGCTGGTCCGGCCGGATTATTTGCAGCCTTAATTTTAGTTGAAAACGGATTTGAACCATATATTTTTGAAAAAGGCGAACCGATTGATAACCGAATTAAAACCGTAAATGATTTTTGGCAAAAAGGAATTCTCAACCCAAAATCCAATGTTCAATTTGGAGAAGGTGGAGCCGGTGCGTTTTCAGATGGAAAATTAACAGCAAGAAGCAGAAATGTTTATGCTGAAAAAGTTTTCCGATATTTAATTAAATTCGGGGCAGATCCTTCCATAATTTACGAAGCTCTCCCTCATCTCGGTACGGATGGATTGCACAAAATAGTGATAAATATCCGCAAATATCTTATCTCAAAAGGAACAAAATTCTTTTGGAATCATGAATTGGATGATATTCAGCTTAAAGGAAATAAAATTGATTTCGTAAAAATAAATCGGGTAAAATATTCTCCGGAATTGATATTTTTAGCTATTGGAAATGCTGCCAGAAATACCTTTAAACTTCTTTCTGAGAACGGAATAGCCATTCAATCAAAGCCATTTTCAGTAGGATTTAGAATTGAGCATAAAAGAGAATTTATCAATAAAGAACTATATGGAGCAAAAACCGATTTTTCTAAAGTCGGAGAAGCAAGTTATCGTTTAACATCTAAAATCGGGAATCGAGGAGTTTACTCATTTTGTATGTGTCCGGGGGGATTTGTTGTGGCAGCTTCATCTGAAAAAAAATCCGTGGTTGTGAATGGAATGAGTTATTTGAAGCGAGATAATGAATTTTCTAACTCCGCAATTGTTTGCAGTGTAGGAGAAACTGATTTTGGTAACCAACCTTTTTCAGGGATAGAATTTCAAAAAAAATGGGAAAATCGTGCTTTTAATTTTGAATTCCCCTATTTTGCCCCGTCTCAAAAAGTTGCAGATTTTATGAATAATAATATTACCCAAAAACTGCCGAAAAGTTCATACAAACCCGGTATTTATTCTCATAATCTTAATGAATTTTACACAAAACAAATTATTGATTCTCTCAAAATCGGCTTAAAAAATTTTGATAAAAAAATACCGGGATTTATTAAAAACGGTAATTTACTTGGAGTAGAAACCAGAACTTCATCTCCAATCAGAATTGTTAGAGATAAAGAAAATTTGAATTCCTTATCTGCCAAGAATTTGTTTCCAATTGGAGAAGGTGCAGGATATGCCGGTGGGATTATCAGCAGTGCTTCGGATGGAGTAAAAGCTGCTTCAAAATTTTTATTCTCCAAATAAGAAATAATTCAACAAATCTTAAATAAAGGAGCCAAAATGGAAAATGATGCTTTTTTAAAAGAAAGGTTAAAACTTGATGAACAAGTGATGGGAATTGCTGATAAAAATATCAAACGATTTTACAATTTGGATTCTACTGTCTATAAAAACGGTGTTTTATCCGCTTTAACAAAAGAGATGTTAGGACTTGTTTCTTCCTTGGTTTTACGGTGTGAAGACTGCATCCGATACCATATCAATCAATGTTTTAATTTAGGTATAAGCGATGAGGAATTGTCCGAAATTTTTTCGGTAGGTTTAATTGTGGGTGGTTCAATAGTTATTCCTCATTTACGAAAAGCGACCGGAACTTGGAATGAGTTGAAAGTAAATGCCAAAAACAATTTTGACAAAAAATCGACCTTAACATTTTTACAAAACCAAATTGATATTATCACCAAATCATCTGATTCAAAAGAAAAAAAAATGCAAGAAATTGTAGTTTTATTGGATAGATTTATTCCTTATTATGATTGGACAGGATTTTATCTGTCTGATTCTGAACAAAAAAAATTGGTGCTTGGAAAATTTGTCGGTGAACCAACCGATCATAAAATTATCCCGTTTGGAAAAGGAATTTGCGGTCAATCTGCCGAAACAAAAGAAGTTACTTTAGTTGATGATGTTTTAGCTGAAGAAAATTATCTTGTTTGCTCGCTCAAAGTTAAATCAGAAATTGTTGTACCAATTTTATCAGATACAAATATTTTTTTAGGAGAGTTGGATATTGATTCTCATAAAAAAGAAGCATTTACACAAGAAGATGAAATTTTTTTGAAAGAAATTTGTCAAAAAATAGCAAAAATATTCTAATTATTTAGAAGGTGATAAAAACTAAAAAATATAGCTAAGGAAGTATGTGATGAAGCGAGGCACATGAAATTTATAATTCATAATAAAATTTTGTTGTTTTTGTACTATTAATTGTTGTCAGTTGTTCGAAGAAATAAGAATTGTATGCAGGAGAGAGATTCCGCCCGATAAATCGGGAATTGAGGATCTGTATTTTTAGAATGGTTTTCTTTTTTTTTTGTCATCCTTCCCGACGAATCGGGAGATTGGGGATCTGTATTACGAGAATGGTTTTCTTTTTTTGTCATCCTCAACTCGATTGGGGATCTGTATTACGATGATAGTGTGCAAAAGAGAGATTCCTCCCGATGCTCGGGGGGAATGACAAAGGAGGGGAAAGGAAAAAAGAAGATTCCCGCTTTCGTGAGAATGACAAAATGGACGGGAATAACAACGGAAATGAGAATGACAAAATGGCCGGGAATGGCAATTTCCTTCTCTTAATTCTCCGAGACTATTCATTAAACAATTCCTTTTTAGCACCAATTCCCACGAGTATAAAAGTAAAAAAGTGAACGCAAATTTCAGAGGGAGCAAAAAAATATTTGACAACTTATTATCAAAAAAACATATTAATTTTATTAAATTTAAGGGGGAGGGACGATTTTGTGTCATTATTGTTTTGGAAAAAATTTTAAATATACGGGTAATCCTAAAAAAATAGCTAAGGAGGTATGTGATGAAGCGAGGCACAATTATGAGATTTATAATTCATAATAAAACTTTGTTGTTTTTGGTACTATTAATTGTTGTCAGTTGTTCGAAGAAACAAGAATTATTACAGTCGGATTTATATCTGACCCAAAAAACAATAATAAATCCTTTTGAAAACGGATTAAAAACAATAACAAATTATAATGTAAAAAACAATAAAATATATATCAAAGATAGTATAGAAAATACAGTTTTTGTCTATAGTTTGGATGGTAATTTTATTAGTAAATTTGGTAAAAAAGGTAAGGGACCCGGAGAATTAAGCTATTTATCATCTTTTTCTATTCTAAGGAAAAACTATCTCTTATTAGATACTGTTAAGAGGAAGTTTATTGAATATAATAAAAATTACAATTATGTAAAAGAATATAATTTTCCTCCGGATATCAATATAGAATATGCCGAATTTTATGATTATGATTCATTTATTTATTCATTTATTTTGCAAAAACAATATAAAGAAAATACTTTACGAGATTCTTATTCTCTCTATAAATTTTCTTTAAATTATCAAAATCCTGAGAAAATATTTGATATTTATTCGTATTCTTCCCAACCAAGGACTTATGATCGATTTCATAATAAACTTGTTTGGGCAATAAGTACCGAAAATAATCGAGTGGCAACTTGTTTGTCCGGTAATTATAGTAATTTCAATATAGAAATTCGTAACTTAGAAGGTGAAAAATTAAATCACTTGGATTATAAATTTAAACCTATTAAATTTTCTAAAGAATCTATTAATAGAATCAAAGAAAAATATAAATTTGTCAAATCTCATTACCATATAAATAAATTTGGGGAAATACCAAAATATTATAACTCGGTTAATTTTATGGAGTATGATGAAAAAGGTAATTTATGGGTGTTTAGTTATACTGATGAATATTTTCGTGCGGTTTTTACAATATTTGACAAATCATTAAAGGAAATCGGTAAGATATTTATTTCAACTCATGCTAATTATTTTAGGATATGTGACAATTCTTTAGTTTTGATCGATTCGCGAGATAAAGACAATCAGAGATTAATTGTATATAAGATTAATTATAAAGATAAATAAATTTGCAAATGTTTTCCTTAATCACTGACATCGGATCTACTACCACAAAATCATATTTATGTGATAAAAGCGGTAAAGTATTAAGCATTGCCAAAGTTCCCACGACAGTTGAGAAGCCTTTTGAAGATGTGTCTATCGGTTTTTTTAATGCCTTAAAAGAGATTGAAAAATCAAAAAACATAATCCTTTTTTCCGACGGTAAATTTTCCCCGGCTGTTGATGTCTATTTTACAAGTTCTGCAGGTGGAGGTTTACAAGTTACAGTTGTTGGATTAACCGAGCTATATTCTGCAAAGATTGGAACAAAAGCAGCACTTGGTTCCGGAGCAATAATAAGTAATATCATTTGCGGAGGTGATAATAGAAGCGAACAGAAAAAAATAGCGGAGTTAAAGAAATCTTCTCCTGACTTAATTCTTTTTGCCGGAGGTGCGGATTCCGAATTTATTAGTATTGTTTGTAGAATGGCTAAGTTTATCGAAGAAGCAGATGTGAAAAATAAATTTAAGAAAAGCAATACGCCGATAATTTTTAGCGGTAATATTTATGCAATTCCAGATGTGAAAAAAATATTAAAAAACTATCCTCTCTTTATTGAAGAAAATATCTGTAATAACTTCAAATACAGAGGTGAAAATCTTCAAAAAAGAGTATTGGAGATTTTTCAAAAACATGTAATGCACGATGCTCCCGGATATCCGAAAATTGTAGAACTTACGAGAAATAAAATCCTTCCCACTCCCATAGCCGTAAGCAAAGCAATGAGTTTATTAGGAAAAGAAAAAAATATCCTGCTTTTTGATATTGGTGGAGCAACAACTGATGTTTATACTTTTTATAACGGTAAATTTTTTCGTTCCGTATCAGCCAATATCGGAATGAGTTACAGTATTGTAAATACTCTTTTGGAATGTGGAATCGACAACATAAAAAAATATCTGACAGCGAACATTAAAGATAATGAAATTTTAAATTATATTGGCCATAAATACTTAAATCCAACTCAATTACCGAACAATAAAAAGGAAGAATTAATAGAAGTCTCAATTGCCATAAATGCCATAAACAAGGCAATAGAAAACCATTTTAAGCTTTATAAAAAAGAATTTGACGAGATATTATCACAAAGACCTTGGTTAGATATTTTTCTGCAACGAAATAAAGAAATGGAATTTGATATTGTTATCGGTTCGGGAGGAATAATATCCAATAATAATGTTTTTTGTAGAAAAATGATTTTTGCAAATATAAACATAAAGCATTCAAAATCTCTTTTTGATAAAGATTTCCTTTTCCCTCATATTGGAATAACAAGCGATAAGGATAAAGATTTTGCGATGAGTTTGTTAAAAAACTCATTACATGAAATTGACTTTAAGGGAAATATTTCACAAAAAATATTTTTGGGTAATTTGTCGCATAATGAATCCTTATTTGAAAATAATCCAAAAGTAACGATAAATATAGTTCCCGAAGCAATTGGAAAAATAAATAAAAGAAAAGTAAAATCGGGTGAGATAATTTTTGAAACAAGCAGAAAAGTATTTAAAAAATACTATATTTCATTACCGGTTAATGATGACTTTGAATTAATCTATCAAACATCCAAAAAGAAATTGAAAGAAAAGGACTTAATTTTATCTTTTAAGAAGCATATTTATTATTTTAAATTTTATGCTCCATTTGATTGTGAGATTATAGAAATTAATAAATATCAAATAGTTATTTCGGAATTGAGAACCCTCGATGAAATTGAAAATTATCCTTTGGCAAAAAGCAGATTTGAATTAAAAGAATTGAAAAAAATAATAAATCAACCAACAAAACATTATAAAGATAAGCTTGTTAACGGAATTTTCTATTACAATGATATTCTCTTATCTTCACAAGTTTACAAACGGTTTATTTTATCTCCAATGACTGGAACAATAACAAAATTTAATTTTGATGATTTAACAATATCAATGAAACGTCTGATAGAACGAACCAAAATAACAACTTTTGCGAGTGGGGAAATCACTGAAATAAATGACGATACAATTAAAATAAAAACAATCGGGACAAAAGTAAAATGCAAGTTTGGATTTGGGAAATCTCAGTTTGCTACTATCGGAAAAAATGCAACCTTTATAAGAAATGAATCTGATTTCAATTCTTTTATGGAAAGTAGTTTTTCAATAGCAATTAGCTTTAATTTACCGTACAAAAAGTTTTTGATTCTCTCCGAAAAAGAAAATAAATCAATAATCATTATTAATGATTTTGCAGAATTTATTGTTTCGGATTTGTTTGAGGATATAATTGAAAAATTAATGAAAAATAGAATATACTGCTCTGTTAAAACACGAATGAAATCAGGAGTGGAAAGACCGTTTATTTATTATGAAAATAAAAATGAATAAAAAAATGCTAAAATTTTTCATAACTTATTTCAAAAAATATTTGCCTTCATTATTGGTTGGCATCATCTCTATTTTCTTTCCTTGTCATCCTTCCCGATAAATCGGGAATTGAGGATCTGAATTTTTAGAATGGTTTTCTTTTTTTTTGTCATCCTCAACTCGATTGGGGATCTGTATTACGAGAATGGTTTTCTTTTTTTTGTCATCCTCAACTCGATTGAGGATCTGTATTACGATGATAGTTTTCTTTTTTTGTCATCCTCAACTCGATTGAGGATCTGTATTACGATGATAGTTTTCTTTTTTTGTCATCCTCAACTCGATTGGGGATCT
>JAMOQM010000068.1 GCA_027064005.1 Candidatus Cloacimonadota bacterium
GTCCAATTTGTCCCAAAATCTTCTGTATAAAGATAAGTTGCATTATCAGGAGATCCGTTATTTGCAGCCGCAAAACCTCTACCGTTTTCATTCATAGATATTGAATATAAAGAATTTCCGGTTCCTGAATTTTGCAAAACCCAAGTTTCACCGAAATCAGAACTATATCCGATTTTACCGGCATATCCTGAAACCCAAACTTTACCGTCAGAATGATAAACAACGGTTTCAATATCATCTGTTCCGAAAAGATTGGCAATTTGAGAATTTACTACCCAATTTTGTCCGTCATCGGTTGTTTTCATCAAAAAGCCATCTTTACCGACAATTATTCCGTTATTTTGATCATAAAAATCAACGGCATACAATGTAGTGTAATTATCGGCTGCTTCATCAAAAGCCGGTGTATTAACAAAATCGAAATGTTCACCATTATCAGTTGAATGGCCAACTCCGCCTGATGAACCAACTACCCAAGCTTCGGTTCCTATTGTTTGTACATCATAGATAATAACCGGAAAATTTGCTTGTTGGTTAATTTCCCAAGCAAAAATAGACAGGCTTATCATAACAATCATTAAAATCATCGTTAGTTTTTTTAACATTTTTCCTCCGTTTTTTGGTTTTTCTACTATTTGTTAAAAATCGCAAATTTTATAAACTTTGAAATATCCTACCAATTATGAATATCCAATTGTTCCAAAGTACTTTGAAGCAAATTTGTCGCTGTTTTTTGATAATCTTTGCAAGTCTTTTGGAATTTATACCAATGTGAATTTTCATAATTTTTAGAAAAAGAATATTTATCTTTGAAAGGATCTAAAGCAAACTTTTGGTCATTAAGAAAATGCTGATCCGTATTTACACTCAAATTGAACCATTTATATTCCTCATAAGAATATTCCTGTTTCAATAGTTTTTTATAAAGATCTATCCTTTTATCCGACAGTTTTTTATAATTTGAATTTTCATTATTAGACGTTTTTGTAATCTCGACAATTTTCTTTGAAATTTCATGCCATTTATTTTCAGAATTATTAAAATTAATATAAAATTTATGAAGTAATTCCGCCGCTTTTAGGAATCTTTCCAAGTTGTTTATTTTTTGATGTTTTGAAATTAATCTTTCATCTTCCCATTCCAAATCAATGATATCCGGTTTAAAAAGAGCATCTGCATGTCCGATATTCGGAACAAATAAATCCTTAAATTTTTTAAATCCGTTTATTTCTTCAAAAGTACCAATGAAATTCTGATGAGAAAAAGTATCGGCAAACATATGAGATGCAATTCCGATAAAATACAGATTTTTTGTTTCCAAAGCAAGATTCATCATTTTTGTTGCATTTTCGCTGGCTGGAGTTGTCATCAAAATATGCATTTTTCCATCTTTTCTTTGAGCTGATTTTTCGGAAGGATTTCCAGGGAAAAAATGAAATAATAAATAAATTCGTTCTAATTTTTTTTCAGGTTTTAAAATATTAATTGTTTGAGAAATATAATTTGAAAAATAAGTTCCATTTTGAATTTTAATCTTATATTTTTTATTATTATCATCGACAAATTGAGATGAATACGCAATAATTTCAGAATCTTCCGGAGAAAATCCCGAATTAAGAGCAATATATTTCAAAATATAATAATGAAATTCAACATTCATAAACAAACTCCTATCTCTCTAAAATTATCGTAACAGGTCCATCATTTAACAAAGATACTTTCATATCAGCACCAAAGATTCCATATTTAATAGTAACATTATTTTGTGCAAGTTTTTTTCCAAACGTTTTATAAAGTTCATTCGCTCTCTCAGGATTTTCGGATTGGGTAAAACTTGGTCTCCGTCCTTTAGAACAATCTGCATATAAAGTAAATTGGGAAACGAGCAGGATTTCACCGTCAATATCTAAAAGAGATTTATTCATTTTTCCTTGTTCATCTTCGAATATTCTTAAATTAATAATTTTATTTACCAACCAATCTATCTGCGATTCTGAATCACCTTTTCCTACTCCAAGAAAAAGCAACAAACCTTGCCGGATTTTAGATATCTCTTTTTCATTTACCTTAATTGACGCATTTTTTACTCTTTGCAAAACAACTTTCATAACTTACTCCGAAATTCATTAAATTAATTTGAGAAGGTATTATTTAAAAAAATTGTAGAATGGTACGCCCGACGGGAGTCGAACCCATAACCTCTTGATTCGTAGTCAAGTGCCCTATCCAATTGAGCCACGGGCGCACATCTGAATCAAACTTATTTTTACCTTGAATCGTGTCAAGAATTATGAATGAAGAAAGAA
>JAMOQM010000069.1 GCA_027064005.1 Candidatus Cloacimonadota bacterium
TAGCAATTACGAATCTGATTCATCTTTATTTAAAGTTCAAATTAATTTCTATTAGCATAGTAAAATTGATATAGATAAAAATATTTGTTCTGACCAGGATATGATAAAATAAAAAAATAATGAATAAAACTGATTGACAGATAAAATTAGAAAAAAAAGTTAATTATCTAAATTGGAGGATTTAATAATGAAATGTAAAAAATGTAAATCAGAAATAAATGAGTTTGATATTTTTTGTAAAAAATGCGGAACGCCAACCGAACTTTTATCAAAAGGATTATCTTCAAAAGAAAATAAAAAGAAAACTTCAGAAGAACTTTCACCAATTAGGAATAATTACTATTCGTTATCAATGTTTTTGACGATTACAATTATTTTTCCAATGATAATTTCTTTATATTTAGCTAGAAATAGCCATCTTTTAATCAGTGCAATTTCGATAATTTTTCTACCATTTATTCTGGTTTTATTTTCGAGAAAAGGGGGATTTCTGCAAAAACAGAACAAATTTACTCTTAAAGAATATTTTGGTTTGCTATCTAATTATCCAAAATTTATGCTATTTATTTTCTATAACGTTCTGTATTTTTATGTTTTGACTTTAATCTGTACTGCTCGCCCAATTCTAAATTATGCTTACGATCCTATTCTGAATTTGGTATGGTTAGTTATGACTTTTTATTGGTTTGCTATCATTATCCCTGCTCCCGGATTGATTGTTCATAAAAATTATTCTCCCTTTAAAGCAATTATAGAATCGTATAAAAAAGGTAAAGAAACCAGATGGCAACAATTCTTTACTTTCGTCCGCATTGTAATTGATATATTGTTTGGAATAGTAACTTTGGGCTTTGGTTTTATGATTTCAATTCCTCATATGATTTTGTTAGTAGATAATTATTATCAAAGAATGGTTAAATATCGTTTATTTGAATAACTATTATAATTACAATTTTTAGTATTGTGTTAATCCTGTGGACTGTTAAAACATAGTTTACATGAAAATATGTAATAATCAATATAATCAATATTTTACATTTTTATCAAATTGTTTACTTTGAATAGGTTACGCATTTTCACCTTAATAGGTTTCAAAGCCATTATTGTTGGTACATTATTTGCATTTAGTCAGCCTGAGGAAAGACTTAAATAATGCTGTGTGCATTTAAAATTCAAGCGAAAAGAAAGAGAAATGAGAAAGATTTTAGTTATTATGTTAATGTCAGTGCTTTCATTAAGTATGATATTTGCAAATGCAAACGGTTATTTTTATCGAATGAAATCCGGAAATTATACTTCAACCCATAAAATGATTTTAATGAAATAAGATTGTTTTAAAATTAAAAACTCCTTTCTTTTGAAAGGAGTTTTTTTAGTAATTTGAGTTAAAATTTATTGAACGCTAATTACTCCTAAAGCCATTGAAAGCATTTTTGTTTCAGAATTATCTGCTCTTGATGCGATTAATATTGGAGCTTTTGCTCCCATTACAACGTGGGCAACTCGGTAATTACAATAATAAGTTAAGGATTTTCCAAAAATATTTCCCGACTCAATATTTGGAACAATCAAAACATCTGCATCTCCGGCAACCTCTGATTTAATACCTTTCATTCTGACAGCTTCCATACTAATTGCATTATCAAAAGCTAATGGACCATCAATTCTGCAACCTTTAATTTGTCCTCTTTGATTCATTTTAGCAATTAAAGCTGCATCAATTGTTGCCGGCATTTTAGGATTAACAACTTCAACCGCTGCTAATAGTGCAACTTTAGGATTTTCGTATCCCAGACCTTTTGCTACTCGAACTGAATTTTTCACAATAGATATTTTATCTTTAAGTTCAGGATATAGGTTGATTCCACCATCAGACATTAAAACAATTTTTTCGGGAGTTTCGTAAGCTAAAACATCACTTAATATTTCTCCTGTACGTAATCCTTTTTCCTTATCTAAAGCTGCTCGCAACAAGGTAGCTGTATCACATTTACCTTTAAGTAAAATATCTGCTTTTCCATCTTTAACTAATTTTACGGCAACTTCCGAAGCTTTTTTAATGTCTTTTTCGGTATCAATAATTTCAAAAGAATTTATCATGGTTGGATGGTTTTCTTTGAGATAATTTTCAATTGTTGCTTTATCACCAACAAATATTGAATTTGCGATATTTTCTGCTTTTGCCATAACTGCTGCTTCCATTGCTGTAGGTGTATGAGCAGCTGCAATTGCAACAGTTTTTTTGTCACATTTTTTAATTTCTTCTAACATTTCATCAAAATTTTTAAACATTTTTCCTCC
>JAMOQM010000070.1 GCA_027064005.1 Candidatus Cloacimonadota bacterium
TCTGCTCCCATAATATTTATAAAGTTATTCTAGATTATCAACATTGCATCACCGTAACTAAAAAATCTATATTTTTCTTTTACAGCAATTTTGTAGGAATTCATAATAAAATCATATCCTGCAAAAGCTGAAACTAACATTAATAGCGTTGATTCCGGCATATGAAAATTTGTCAATAACCCGTCAATAATTTGGAGATTTTTTCCCGGATAAATAAATATATCCGTCCAATGATTTCCGGCTAAAACTCGTCCATTTTCAGCGAAGCTTTCCAAAGTTCTAGTGGTAGTTGTACCAACCGCAATTACTCGTCTGTTTTCATCTTTTGCTTGATTTATGGTTTTAGCTGTTTCTTTGGAAATTTCACAAAATTCACTGTGCATTTTATGTTCTAAAATATTATCTGTTTTTACCGGCCTAAAAGTTCCTAAACCAACGTGAAGAGTAACGTTGCAAACAATAACGCCTTTTTTCTTAATTTGATTAATAACATCTTCAGTAAAATGTAAACCTGCCGTTGGAGCGGCAACAGAACCTTTTTCCTGAGCATAAACGGTTTGATAAGTATTTTTATCTTCCGAGTTTGCTTTTCTATGAATATATGGCGGTAAAGGTATTTCACCGATTAAATTAATTTCATTCCAAAAATCTGTTTCTGAGAAAAATTTAATTAATCTTGCACCTTCAGAAGAGTAATCAATAACCTTTCCGCGAAAAGAAGGTGAGAAAATAACTTCAGCTTCTTTTTTCAATCTTTTGCCGGGTTTAACCAAACATTCCCAAATATCATCTTCTTTTTGGGATAATAAAAAAACTTCGACATTTGCTCCGGTTTTCTTTTTTCCTTTTAATCTTGCCGGAATAACTTTGGTTGTATTTAAAACCAAAACATCGCCTTTTTTAAAATAATCAACTATATCGGTAAAAATTTTATGTTCTACAGTTTTTAATTCTTTATCCAAAACCAATAATTTTGAAGTTTCCCTTTTTTGTTTTGGATATTGAGCAATTTGTTCTTCGGCGAGTTCATAAAAATAACTTTTTTTATTTGTAAGGGACATTTTTTGCCTCCACTAACACAGCTTTAAAACTACCAAATATAACTTTACTTTCTAATAATACAGGTAGTTTGTAGTCATCATTTGTCAAATAAATTAAAATTTTCCCATTTTGTTTAAATACCGCTTCACTTTGAAGAAGAGGTTCAATCGGGATACATTCTATTTTTCCATAAATAGTTTTTAATTTTACAATCTTATGCACTAATATCGTTGCCGGATAATTTACTCCGTCAACAGTTACATTTACAACTATTTTTTTACCCGGGATTAACTTTTTTTCTCTTACGCTATAAAAGGCACTTAATACATCTTGAGTATTTCCAGGAATATCCATTCTTGTTTGTTTAAATTTATTTTTTTTAAAACTATATCGCAAATAATAAGAAGCTTTAATATTTTGATAATATAGATGAATCCGATATTGATGATACTTTCCTTCGTTTAGCTTTTTTGAATATTTGTATGATATTTTTTTTTCAGGATCCCAGGTTGATTCTGTAAAATCTCTCACTTTAAAAATATGATCAAATGAGGAATTAGTTCTGGTTGTGGAAATAAATTTCACGCATTTTTTGCCTTTATACATAACACTGTCTTTTACAGACAAAGTTGCTTCTCCAGCTGAGATTATTCCATATTTTATTTTGAATTTCAGCTGTTCATTAAAATTAAAAGAAAAGATATTGCCCATTAATACAGACAATATTATTGTTAAAAATATTTTGTTTTTCACATTACATTCCTTAAAAATCTCTATTTTTTCAGTGAATCTATTTTCGTAGAATCAGCTTTAATAGAATCAGGTTTTATTTTTTCATTTCCAAGTTGTTTGATCGCATCAACCGGACAGCCGTTAAAATTATATCCGTCACCATCGGCACAAATACCACAGCCCACGCATTTATCGGCATCAATTACAGCTTTTCCTTTAACCATTGTAATTGCTCCAACCGGGCATTTTGAGACACATAATTGGCAACCGATACATTTATCGGCATTAACTTTAAATGGTTGTTTCATAGAAATCAATAAAATCGAAATCGACAAAATCACCATCGTTATAATCACTATTTTTTTCATTATTACTCCGTTATTTTATTTTCATTTTTTGAGAATATTTTTGCTCAGCCAAACTTGATTTATAAATTTCAACCTCAAACTTGGCTAGTATTTTTTCAAAGTAGGATAATATTGGATATTCTGTGTATAAATGTCCTGCATCAATTAAGGGGATTTTACTGTCTAAAATTGTGTGATAAGTAAAATCGGAGGAGACAAAACAATCAACATTTTTTCGTAATTTAGATAAAAGAGAAGCTCCGGTTCCGCCACAAACAGCGATATTTTTTATTAAATCCGTTTCTTTTTTATTTCCCAGCCATAAGTTTATTTTAGGAACTCCAAGTTTGGATTTTACCATTTCGGCAAAATCTATCAAAGTAAGAGGTTCAGCTAATTTTCCTTGAATTCCCAATCCATATTCAGGATTATTTTTTTGCTGTTTATAGATTTGAACATCAACTTTTTTGTCAGGATGAAAATTTCGAATTTCTCCCACAATTTTGTTCATTTTGAAAGAATCTGAAGAAAATTCTACTTTGATAAGATTAGCGTCGTTTTGTATCATAATCTGCTTTTGTAAAAGTTTACCGCCGTTTTTTTCAATAATTAAAGAAGCTTTGGTATAAAGATTTTGAGGCAAATAGAACGTTGCAAAATAGAAATCCGCATCAATATTGGAATCGATAAATTTTCTATTTTTAAGTCCAAACAAATCTGCTAAAACCGAATTAACTCCACCGGAAATTACATCTAAATTTGTATGAGCTGAAAAAACTCCGATTTTATGCTCAATTAACTTCAAAGTAAGAGAATCCGTAACACTTTTTATGGGACGAAAAATAAAGGGGTGATGAGAAATAATTAAATCCGCTTTTTGATTTATTGCTTGCTGGATACTAATTTCATTAACATCCAAAGTAAGAAATATCTTTTTCACTTCCCAATTTTGCGAACCAACTTGTAAACCCGGATTATCCCAAGAATATGCCAAATTTGGGGCAATTTTGGAATCCAAAAAATTTATAATTTCTTTAATAATCATAATTTATCCTTTTAAACTATTCAATTTTTTTCTTTTAATCATTCTGTTTTTGAAAAATAAAGCCAAAATATAAAACAATCCGTTTATGACAATAATTGTCGCTCCCGGCGGTAAATTTGGTTTGAATGAAACAAACAATCCCATCGCAACAAAAATAAATCCTAAAATGGCAGAAACAAACATCATTTTAGAAGGTGATTTTGTAAAAAGACGAGAAATTGCTGCCGGTAAAGTCAATAAAGAAATAACAAGAATCAGTCCGACAATTTTGATTAGAACGACAATAGTAACCGCAATAACAATCAGCAATAAAATATATAATAAATTTGTAGATAATCCCCGTAATTTCGCTAATTCTTCATCAAAAGAAATGGCAATAAATTGTCTAAAGAAGACAAATACGGTGGTTAAAACAAAAATATTTAAAAACAAAAGCACCCACAAATCAGATTTACTAACCAGCAAAATATTTCCAAATAAAAATGACATTATATCGGTATTATAACCTGGCGTTAATGAGATAAAAATAACTCCGACAGCCATCCCGATTGCCCACAAAGCACCAATCAAAGTATCCTCATTTTCATTAGATTTAATTTTTATTATTCCCAATAAAACCGCTGATAAAATTGCTGCCACAAAAGCACCAATCAGAGGATTTATTCCTAAAAAATATGCTACTCCAATTCCACCAAGAATTGAATGAGCTATTCCACCACTGATAAAGGTTATTCTTTTAATTACAACAAAAGTTCCGGAAATTCCACAGGCAATGCTAGCCATAAAGCCGGCAATAATGGCGTTTTGCATAAAAGCATAATGTAAAATTGCATAAATTATTGTATTCATTATTTAATCCTATAATTTACAACTATGATTGATTTCAGTAAAATCTCCACTATAAAATCCTTGAAGATGAATATCTTTCAGCTCACTAATTTTATGGAAACAAGAACAGCGGTTTACGCAAACAATTTTATTCACAAATTTTGAGACAAAACTGACGTCATGGGTAACTAAAATAATTGCCATATTCTCATTTAAACTTTTTAGTAATGCGTAAATATCCTTTTCCACGTGAATATCCACACTGGCGGTTGGTTCATCTAAAAGAAGAAGTTTTGGTTGTGAAATTAACGCACGAGCAATTAGTGCTCTTTGACGCTGTCCGCCGGACAAATCAGAAACTTGACGGTTCCATAAATCATCTATTTGTAATTTTTTTAAAATTTCATGAGCTGATTTTATTTCTGATTTTTTATAAAAAGGTAAAAACGATTTTGAATTCAAATTACTCAACATAATCATTTCCAAAACATTTATGGGAAAATCAAAATCAAAAGTCGCAAATTGAGGGACATAACCAATTTGCTTTCGAGACAAAATCGGATTTTTATCAAAAATCTTTATTGAACCGGAAACCGGTTGTAAAAATCCAAGCATTAGTTTTAATAAAGTGGATTTTCCTCCACCATTCGGTCCAACAATAGCCATATAATCATTTTTCTCAACTTCGAAATTAATATTGTCTAAAACTATTTGATGATTATATGAAAATCTTACATTTTTGCAATCAACGATCTTGTCCATTTAATTCATTTCCTTGCACATTTTATCGGCAATATTAATTAAATTGTTGTAATAATCTTCAGCCAAAGGATCTATTGACAGAACTTTACCACCAATTTGTTCTGCAATTGATTGTGCGATTTTTTTATTAAATTGTTTTTGAATAAAAATAGTTTTGATATCATTTTTCTGTGCAAAAGAAATAATATCTTCCATTTGAATACTGGTTGGCGTTTTCCCTTCAAATTGGATAGGTATTTGAGTTAGTCCAAATTCATTTGCAAAATATCCCCAACTCGGATGAAAAACCAAAAAAGTTCTATGAGATGTTTTTGAAAACTTAGTTTTTATAATTTGGTGTAATTGAATTAATTTAGCAGTAAATTTATTGAGATTATTTAGATAAAGATTTTTATTTTTGGGGTCAAAAGCAATTAAGGCATTTGCAATGTTTTTAGCTTGAATTTCTACTAATTCGGGACTTAACCAAATATGAGGATCTTTCTGAGAATTTTTAAGATTAGTTTTCTTTGAAATCTTTTTAAAATCTTTATATGATTCCATATTTCTTAAAGATATTCCCTTTTGAGTAGCAATAATTTTTAGATTAGGATTATTTTTGGCTATTTTACCAAGCCAAATTTTTTCAAAAGGAACACCAATCGAAAAATACAATTTTGCTTCAGCTAAAGTCATCATTTGAGAAGAAGTTGGACTGTAAGTTGCAGGGTTACTCCCGGGTTTTACAATAACTTCAACGTTAACCAAATCTCCGGCTATTTGTTCCACAAAATATTTTTGAGGTAGAATACTTACCGCAATAACCGGTTTTCCTTTTATCTCTTTCTTAGAAATACTACAGGACGAGAGTAAGATTATGCTGAGCAAAACACTAAATATTATCTTTATATATTTCATAAATATCTCCAATTTTTTATAAGTCTTAAAAAATATAAACCACATTTATCGACAAGGAAAAACATTTTTGATTATTTTACAGATTATTGAAAATTCTAATTATCAGAATTAATTTTGATTTAATTTGCTATTATAACGAGGTTGAAGAAATATTTATTCTGGGACATAGATATTTTAAAAATAATATGTTATAAAAAAAAATGTACTTACAATGGGAATAGTTTGGAAAAATAAGTTTGACATAAAATCAGTGATTTTATATTTTGATTTCGTTGCTTATGTAAATAAGCTTCATTAAAAGTTATTTGTGTGACAATGGGCTTGTAACTCAGCGGTAGAGTATCTGCCTTTTAAGCAGAGAGTCGACGGTTCAAATCCGTCCAGGCTCACCATTTGAAAATAACGTGACCCCTTCGTCTAGTGGACCAGGACTCCAGATTTTCATTCTGGCAACAGGGGTTCAATTCCCCTAGGGGTCGCCACTATAGATTAAACCACGATATTTTCGTGGTTTTTTTTTGTCCCATTCGTCTAGTGGCCTAGGACTCCGGATTCTCAGTCCGGCAACAGGGGTTCGATTCCCCTATGGGATACCATATTTATACTTCATTATTTATCTGCTAAATCTTTTTTAGAAAATTGTTCAAAAAAATTATTTTAATATTTTTCCGACTAATTATTCAATTCTCTTGACTTTTTTCTATTATCTAATTTTTCTTTTGAATGTCATAATTTATCAAAAGAGGTTGGATGAAAAAAATCATATTTATTCTTATTCAATTCAAGGTATTACTTTTTGCAGCTGACATTGGAAAAGAATAAGAACAACTAACAAATTGGTCGATTAATTAGAAAATTTTTCGAAGAACAAAAATAATTAGAATTTTCGGGAATATCAAATAATTGAAAAATAGATGGGAGGAAAATAGAGTATTTTAAAAAAATACTATTGGTATGAATTTACAGAAAAGGTTTTAGATAACTCTTAAATGTCCCGCAATTAATTATTATTCATCTTTTTCAGATAAAATATTTAAAACGTTGGAAATTCCGTAATCCAGTTTTTGTCTGAATAGGTATAACTTTCTGTTCTTTTAATTTCTCATACCCTATTTTAAATATGAATAAATCGAAGTAGTTTGGTTTAGAATTTTTTATAAAAAGCGAAAGCCCCAAAAAATACGGGGCTTTCTGTGTATGAATTGGATTTCATTATTTAATTAAGTGAAGAACGTCTCCCACGAGGAATTGAAGTCTTCCGATTAAGAGAGAAATTCTGGCCATAACAGTGTATCCAAAAGATGCACCAAAGCCAATCATCATAAACCAAACACCGATTTTTGAAAATTTACCATAAAGACCGGTGTGAGCTTTTGAAAAGTAAAAATACATCAAAATGGTAATTGTTCCGAGGAAAATCAAGAAAGAATTTATATCTTGAATCGGAGCCATTGCACTTCTCATTTGTACCAAAACTTGAGTATTCATTGAAAGAGGTACACCCATTCCAACGATTGCCATCCCGAATACAATCGGATATCTTGATAGCCAACTGTAATTACGACTAAATCTAAATATATATAAAATACCGATAAAAGCAGGAATAATAAATACATATTTATGTCCTAAAAAAATCGGTTGATATACATAAGGTATAAAGGTTAAATTATAAACTAACGGAATTGCGTATCCCATTGAAACACCAACTAACAAATGTTCTGCAAATCTATAGAAAGGATTTTCTTTATATAGAAAAGAAAAGATAAACAATGTTAATAGTGCGGCTACTAAATTACTTATTGTTTCAAACATTATTTCTCCTATTGATCCTGTTTTTGTTTACTTTTTTCAATGAAATATCCAAGATTACCGATAATAATGAAAATTATTATTAAGATATGAGCAGCAGATTGGGAATTCATTCCGATTCTTGCCTTTTTAAATGCATAAACCTTTTGGTCGCTAATCTTAAATGTATCATTCGCGATGGTTTCATTAATAATTTCTTTACTGAAAGGTCTTCCGGAAGGATAATTTGCATCTTTATAAGAAGCAAAAACATCGTCTAATTTTTCATATTCGGAGGCTCCTTTCAAACCGGCCATCATTCCAAGAAGTTGACCTGTCTGCAAGAAAGGATAAGCATCAGCTGCCATTACGGCTGTAACACCCGCAGCAACATTAGCTCCGAATTTTGAACGCGCATAAGTAATCCAAGTATAACCGTAATCACTACCTGAAAAGTTAATAATGAGGTTCATTTCATTATAGTTTTTGATATCTTGCATGATAGGAAGATTTGCAATTTTACGACCTTCGGAATCAATATCAACAGCTTTTGAAATATCTTCACCCATTCCTAAAACCATAGGTACCATTAAAGCGGCAGGTTTGTAACCAAAATTACAATAATCTATGCCTGATTTTTTATCAGGGAATTGTTCTCTTACAGTATTTATTGCATAATCAACAAGCGGAGCGGCAGTTGGTGTGAAGCATATAGTAAAAACTTTTACGTTTCTTTCAAAAGCATGTCTTAATACGGAAACTTCCATTGGGAATAATTCCGGCATTGTTGAAGCATCGTGCATAAATACCATCAAAATAGCTTTATTTGATTTACCGGAAAAAGAATCTACTTTTTGGTAAATATTCTCAACCGGCTCAGTTGTGTATGTTTTTGAATCAAAAGGAATAAGCAATGGAATAATAATTGCCAAAGCAACTAAAAGATAAATCCATCTTCTATCCAATGATTGTAGTTTTATTAAAAAATTCATGAATATCTCCTTTACCTTTTAATCGCTGCCTAAATATGTTCTTTCAATACCAAGCAAAATCTTTAATGAAGTTGCAACCATTCCCAAACCAACACCTAAAGCAATACCTCTTTTAGCGGCAAGGTTTGGAACATTAAGAATCCATTGTGCTGAATCCGGAATCCAATGAGTAATTGCTGCTCCAAGTGGAACTTGACCGAGCATAACAACGATAGCGGCTAAAAGCAAAACTGTTGCTTCTGCCGATCTGGCACGGAAAGCTTTATAAGCTGCCGAAGCAATATAAAATGCCAAAAGAGAGAACATTGTTGAACTCATGGGCATTTGAACGTGTGCAAATAACCACATATAAGGAGTACCTTCTTGAGTTCCCCACATAAATCCGGCAAAAGCCGTGAAAACTAAGGCTGATAAAGTAACAACACTGTATTGCCAGTTTGTTGCTTTTCTAATAATTTTGGTTCCATGAACCATTAATAAACTCATAATACCTAAGAAAACTGCAAATGGAGACATTGCTTTAATCCAATCTTGGTACCAATCGAAGAAATCTTGTGATATTTTATGAGGTACAAATGTATGAACTACAAAAATAAAACCTAATATAATTACGATCAACAAGGGTATTTGTCTTTTCATTTATCCTCCTACTTTTCCGGGAAAGCATTGATTAAGAATGTTAAGTGGGCGGAAGAAAGGATTGTTCCCACAACAATGAATGTTAAAATAAGGAATTTAGTATAATCCTGTGCCTTCAAAGTTCCAATCATTAATGGTTCGCGAGCTAAATAAGCTGAAGCTGCATAAAGTTCTTCACCAATTAATGTATAGTCACAAGTTGTAATAAAGAATGGAATTTGAGTTACTGCATCAGTTCCTGCAATTTGAATGGCACCGGTAGAACTTCCGGTTTCGGTCATAATAAGTGATTCAGCCCAAAACATTCCCATATAGAAGTTAGTAGCTGTTTTTTCACGAATCATTACACCGTTAACGCCGGCAACAAATGCAAATTGGTCAGTTGTAATATAGAAAACACTGTTTTTATCATAAGTATCCGGTCTTCCTGCTTCATAATGAGCTTCTTTTACAATTTCTTGAGCAATTGGAAGAACAATATAATCTCTGACGGGCACAAGAATTTTTGTATCATATTCAGCAGCTTTTTTAGCCACTCTACTTAATATTGATAATCCGGCAAGTGTTGCCACATCACCAATTGATGACAATCCCGGGACAAATAAGATTGGACGTCCCATTTCTGTTGCACGACCAATAGCGTTATCAATTTCAGAGATTCCGGCGATAGGTCTGATATATAAATCATCACCTCTTTTAGCTTTTCTAACCATAAAGAATACTAAGAATGCAAAAATCAAAGTTGAGATTAACATTGGGTATTTATCTGTATCAAACCAGTTAGGAATTGGGAAGAAGAATTTTTGATTATTTTTTGTATAAATATCGGATTTTGTAAAATGACCTTTTCCGTCAGTAATCATAAAATAATATTGGAAAGATCTTTTTAACTTTTCTCTATGTTTTCCAAGAATTTTCATTCTTTTTTTATCATCTTTAATTTTATTTGCCTCAGCTAAAATTTTGCTTCCGAGAATAGCGTGATATGAATTATTGTAATAATCATAAGCTTCTTTGAAAGATGCTTTGGCAGCAGCAACTTTTGCCGTATCCATTTTAGCCTTATAGGTTTCGGCTTTTGTTTTAAAGTCGTTAGTAATTCTATTCGCTTCAGAAGCAAAGATACTGGTATTTACATCAGTTTCATTCTTTTTATCTCGGTCAACTTCAATTTGATCACTGACAAGATATTCGTTTAATTTTGCATCAAAATCAGATACACCGACATAAACAGATCTTTCATAACTGATGTTGTCATTAAATTCTCTTTGAGTTGCAGGCAATCTTTTGGAAAGTCTGAAAAGCTTTGCAGAAATAGGATTTTTATAAACAACAAATTTTAATTTATTCACGTCAACTTTACCAAAATAAACATCTGTTGATTTTAGTGATTTAGTTAAATTGTCGTAAATTACTTCTTGAGTAAAAGCATAATCTTTTGGTAAAGAATTATTTGTTTTAAATGTCATCTCAAATTTTAATCCTAAAAGAGGATCTACATTTTTAGGTAATTTAACATCAAAAACGTTATCTTGATAATATTCATTAACAGTTTTAATAGCATTATCATGAGAATCTAAGATTTTAAAATAGATGTTTTTTATTTTGAAATCTTTGTTGGTGAAGAAATCATAACTAACTCTTATTTTAGAATGTTTTGCATTCAATAAAGTTACTTTTGAAACATAGGCAATTGGTCTTCCCCAAGAAAGTTGCATATAATCACCTTGATCATTTGGGCGATCAATAACTTTTAATTTTGGAAGAGCAGGTAAATCCGTTGAATAACAGGTTGAGATTGCAAACGGTTTTGAGTACGATTCATAACGTCCGTCCGAATAAGCAAAAATTAATCTGTAATTATTAAGATTATTCACATCGAAATCAACACCTTCAGTTTCATTATTTTGATACAACTTACCGTCTCGGATTGATAAAACAGCTGTATTTTCCGGAGTATAAACAGGGAACGTAGTATCTTTTTCAAATACTTTAATTGCAGGATTTTTCGCCTTTTCATCCGTATTTGCAATTTTTACGTATTCATTCCATTTATCTATTTGATCTTTGTTAATTAAATATGTTTTGAATATTCTAACATCGCCATATTCAATTGGAAGTGCCCATTCAAAATTTAATTTATTCGTGTCTTTGACTAAAACAGCACTAAAATCCGTAGGATTTTCCGGAGCATTATTTATTGGAGTTCCACTTACAATTTCAGCCATTGGGTAAAAATGTCTGGATTCATTGACAGCTAAAACAGTATAATAATATTTTTGTCCCGGATTTAATTTTTTGTACAAAGAAATTTGTGCTAAATCTAAACCGGCATAAACTTTGTCTTTTCCGTCAACTTTTTTTATAACTTTGTCAGCGTGATAATACATTTGTTTTTTAGGAATCACGCCTAAAATTCTATATTGTTTTAAAAGTGGTCCGTTAATATTGATATCTCTTGGGATTCCCTTATATAAAGGACTTCCTTTCGGTTGATTTTTTTCGTGTTTTAAATGTCCTACAGATGAAAGTCCACAGAAATAAGTGTATCCCTTATCATAAAAAACCATTCTTTTTGAAGAAACGCCTGTTTTGGCATTTACAGATGTTTTACCTGTGAAAAACAAAGAATCCGGTGAAACACCTCGATAAATACGGTATTCAATAATTCTTGCTTCTTTAGGTAGTGGTGTCCAGCTTAGCATTAATCCTGTGCCGTCATCATTTGGAACATCATCAACTTTTAGATTTTGTGGAATAAAATCCGAGTTGGCTGCGTTCGCGAAAATTGATAAAGGTAACAGAAGTAATAACGTTGCTAAAAATGGTAAAATCATCGATAATCGATGGTTTTGTAAAGATTTCATAAACAACTCCTTTTTTTATTACTACATTTAATTTTAATTATTTGATCTAAAATAAAACTAATCTCCAGCATTAAACACAATTCTTGAATTATTTTTATCGTGTCAATTTCTTTTTATAAAATT
>JAMOQM010000071.1 GCA_027064005.1 Candidatus Cloacimonadota bacterium
TTTAGTTCTTATTGATTAATAAACATAATTTATGACAAAAAATGTGTTTAACATGGAGGATAAGATTATATATATCAGAAAGTTAATTGTTTTTTATAATATGTTTCAATAATTGTATTGTATAAATTTTTAATGAATAAGATAGACAATATTCTTTAATTTCGATATATTGGTATTGTATATTATGTTTCATTGAATTATATATTAAATAATATCTTGAAAATTAAAGATAATCATGAAAAAGATCGGGGGATTAATGCCTAAGTTATTTCATAATGAATATCACGAACATTCAAACACGTGGTATTTTCGCGACAGAGTATTTTCATTACAAAAAGATGATATTGTATTCCAAAGAACCAAAGATGAAAATGGAAAAATTATTTTCAAATTCGAAGCTGTTACTGAAAAGAAAAAAATTTTCCCTCCTGTAATAACAATAATTTATGACAAAAAAGAAGATAAAATTGTTAAAAATGAGTGTTCACGTTGTAAAAACGATGATCTCTGTAAACATTATTTATCTATTATAAAATACGCTTATACTTATTATACAACTGATGATTTGAACGATCTTTTATATCAAACTTACGAATCTTCTTTTATGATTTATGATGAATATTGGCAAAGAATGTTGATGAATTCAAGAATCGATATCAGTGATATTTTTGATATTAAAACAGATAAAATTAGGTTCCACTTTAAAAATTACGGTAAAATAAATATCTATTTGGTATCAATGCTCGTTGCTGATCGCGATGTTGATGAGTACAAACGTCTTGAAATTGTTGAAGCTCGAAAAGTAATAGGCTATCTTTCAGAAGCTGAAATTTCACTCTTAGTACTTTTACAAAAATACAAATGTTCATATAGTCATAAAACCAATTTTTTTACCATCTACAAAAAAGATTTTTCTAAAATTTTGCCGGCGGTTAAAGCCTTGAATAAAATCTTTATAAATGAGACAGGTGATAGAATTAATTTTACTAAAGAAAAATATGCACCATCCTTTCAAGTCATTGCAGTTAAGAAAAATAAATATATTTTCAAAGCAACTTCAACAAGAAAAATTTCTGCATTTTTTACCGGAAATACAACTTATATTTTCCAAAAAAATGATGTTTATGAAATAAACTTCCCCTTCTCACAAGAAGTTGTAGCTAAATTATTTAAAGAAGGTTATCCGGTTCAGGAAAAAGATTTATTCTTCCTCAGAGCTGTTGTATCGCGCCAACTTTCCCTTTTAAATTGTTATCTTGATTTTGATGAGAATGTTCCGCAGGAAGATTTTTTCAATATTGAACCAACGGTAACTTTTAGTTTCTCAAAATTAGAAGATTCGATAAAAATGGAATGTCTTTTGGATTACGGAGATGGGGTATATTTGCCATTATCATTAACCAGATTCAATTCGGAATTAGTTAGTTATCCTTATAAGGACGGAACTTCGTGGTTTTATATTCCTTCTCAAACTCATTATGAGGTGGAAGAGTTTTTCAGTTATCTCACACTGGGCGATCAAAGTCTTTATGAAAAAGAATCAGTGCTCATTTTTAGCGGAAGTTATCCAATTGAATCATTAAAGAAAATTGTGTTTGAAAAAGCTAAGAGTGATTGGAATATCTTATTGGCGGAAGAATTAAAAAGCCAATTTATTTATCGAGTAAAATTACAGCCGGAAATTATAGCCAAAAAAACTTCAAGATCAGATTGGTTTGAATATAACGTTACTTATAAATATAAAGATATTTCGTTAACCCATGCCGAATTGAAAAAATTCTTCAGCTCTACTTCTAAATTCTTGAAACTTGATGATGGAAGATTGCTATTTTTGACAAACAGGAATATTTTCCAAGAAGTTGAATCTGTAATCAAAGTAGGTGAGGAACAAAAAGAAAATGTTTATAATATGCCGATTTCTAAACTTCCTTATATCTATCAATTGAGTCGATTTAATTCAGATGTGAATTTTGACGGCGATGATTTTGTTCAGGAAATGTTTAAAGCTTTGATAAACAGAAAATTAGAAGACAATAAAATGCTTCCTCAAAATGTTCGTGCTGTTTTAAGATCTTACCAAAAAGCAGGATTTCGTTGGATAAAAATGCTCGAAAAATTCAAATTAAACGGTATTTTAGCCGATGAAATGGGATTAGGAAAAACAATTCAAGCAATTGCTATTCTTTCAGATTTACCATCTGATTCAAAATCTGTAGTTGTTTGTCCAAAAACATTATTGTATAATTGGGCTGCTGAAATTGATAAATTCAATCCGTCTTTATCATATATTATTTTAGAAGGTTCCAAAGAAGAAAGACTGAAAGCATTGAAAAATAAACAAGTAAACATCTTCTTTGTATCTTATGCTATTTTGGCAAACGATCTAGAACAATTTAAAGAATTAGAATTTGACTATGTTATTCTTGATGAAGCACAACATATAAAAAATGCAAATACTCTGCGTTCAAAAGCGGTGAAAGAATTAAATTCCAAACACAAACTCGCTTTAACCGGTACCCCAATTGAAAATAATTCGGAAGAATTGTGGTCGATATTTGATTTCCTAATGAAAGGATATTTGCCACCAAGTCAGTTATTTAAAAAAATCGTTACTGATACTAAAATGATTCAAGGATTTACCGCTGTTAAAATGCAACAAATGTTGGCTCCGTTTATTCTAAGAAGAAAAAAACAAGATGTACTTATTGAACTTCCGGATAAACAGGAACAAACGATTTTCTGCAAAATGAATCCGGTTCAAGAAAAACTTTATCTTCAAGTATTGGAGAATATCAAACAAAATGTTTTGAATAAATCGGGAAAAGAATTAAATAAACATTATATGAATATCCTCAGTGCTTTGATGAAATTACGACAAATTTGCAATCACCCGGCTCTGATTGAACCGAAAATGAAAGACGATATCGAACTTTCTGCCAAAACCGAAACCTTGAGAGAAATAATTCTTGATGCTGTGGAAAACGATCAAAAAATCCTTATATTTAGTCAATTTGTAAAAATGCTAAATATTTTAAGAAAGATATTTAAAGATAATGATATCCAATATGAATATATGGATGGATCTACAAAAAATAGAATGAAGGTTGTAGATAATTTTAATAATAATGAAAATGTAAGAGCTTTTTTGATAAGCTTAAAAACAGGTGGCTACGGGCTAAATTTAACATCTGCGGATACCGTAATTATTGCTGATCCTTGGTGGAATCCAATGAGTGAAAGTCAAGCAATTGATAGAGCTCACAGAATTGGGCAAACCAAAAAAGTTATTGTTTATAAAATGATAACAAAAGGGACTGTTGAAGAAAAGATTTTGAAAATGCAAAAAGATAAAAAAGATTTGTTTGATTCTTTGATTGAAGGTAGCCAATCATCATTGAAAAATATGTCTGGTGATGACTTAAAAAGCTTGTTTGAATATTCGGAATAATCTAAATTTTCCGATGCAAATTTCTTACAGCTAATTAAATTCTTGACACAGAACTTGTTTTTTTTTGATTATCATCATACTGATAAAACTTGATTAAAAAGGAGAAATAAAAATGAAAAGAACTTTTCAACCTCATAATAAACCTAGAAAAACGACACATGGATTTAGAGCAAGAATGGCGACAAAATCTGGTCGTGACGTCCTTAACAGAAGACGAGCTAAAGGGCGTAAAAGATTAGCTGTATAATTAATGCAATTTATCAAAAAGCATTCCGAATACGTAAATATTCAGAGTGATTGCAAAAAATTTTACAGTAAATATTTTATCGTACTTTACCAAAAAAAAAATCTTCAGAATACCGAGTTTAGGCTCGGTATTACTGTTAGTAAAAAAGTTGGAAATGCTGTTACCAGAAATAAAATCAAACGAAGAATTAAATCATTTTATAGACAAACAAAAGATATTATGCTAAATAATATTGACTTCATACTTATTGCAAAAAATAATTCATCTGGAAGTAAATGGATAGATTTCCAAAATGATCTTAATCGAATCCTTCAAAAATTAGAAACAATTTAAGATGTCAGTACTCAATAAAATTTTTATCTTAATAATTCAATTTTATAGAAAATTGATTTCGCCAATGTTTCCGCCAACTTGCCGATTTACCCCAACTTGCAGTGAATATTCTTACCAGGCTTTTAAGAAATATAATTTTTTTAAAGCATTTAGACTCTCAATTACTAGAATTTTAAAATGTCATCCCTTCCATCCGGGTGGGAATGATCCACTTCCTTAGGAGGAATTTTGGAGAAAAGAACACTACTTGCCCTTTTCCTAATTTTTGTTGTTTTTATTATAAGCAATCAATTTATTTGGAAAAACAACAACGTTACGAATCAACAGGATTCTACAGCCGTTAACAAAACCGTACAGAAAGAAAAAGCACCTGTTGCTCAAAGCCCAAAAAAGGTTCAAGCAACATTTCAAACTACCCCTGATTTATTGTTAAAAGATATTAAAATCAACAACAATATAACAATTCAAAATGATTATTTTATTGCGACCTTTACAAATAAAGGCGGTAAACTTATTTCTTATCAATTAAAGAAATTTTTTCTTAATGATAAAAAAACACACATTAATTTGATTCCTAAAGATAAATCTATTCTTGGAATGGATATTTTAACTAAAGGTAAACTTGAAAACATTTCATCTTTACCAATGAATTATATTCTCGAGAATAATTCCGTAGTTTTCTATCTTGAAAAAAATAATCAAAGAATTTTGGAAAAAAGTTTCACAATTAAAGATGAATATGCAATGAATATGAAGCTTAAGTTTAATAACTTCGCAGAAATTTCAGGGTACGATTTGCACCTTGATAGCGGAATTCCGGATACGGAAGATTTTATTAAAAACAAAAATAGAGACTATAAGATCGTTGCTCAAGTTAATAATAGTTTGAAAAAAACTACCTTAAACTCTTTAACTAAAAAAGCTAAACTTATTGAAGGACATATTGATTGGGCTGCTGTTAGAACTAAATATTTTACTCAAGCAATCAAACCGGAAAAAAGAATAAACTCAAATATCTTAAATGGATTTGATGTAAACGGTAGTCCGGCATTAGATTTATCTATTAGAAATAGCACCGGACGTGATAATATTGAAGATAGTTATTTACTTTATATTGGACCGGTGGAATACAATTTATTAGCTAAATATGGTGACAATTTCCAAAACATCACAGAATTGGGAGCAAAATGGATACATTTCTTAAGCAAATGGTTCTTATGGCTAATTGCTTTCTTATATAAATTTATCCCTAATTATGGAGCTGTAATTATTGTATTCTCAATAATTATTAAATTGATATTATACCCTCTAACCCACAAATCGTTAGAATCTACACAAAAAATGCAAAAACTAAATCCTCAGATGAAAGCTATTCAACAAAAGTACAAAGACGATCCGAAATTACAACAAGCTGAGATTAGTAAGTTATATAAAGAAAACGGAGTAAGCCCCTTAGGTGGTTGTTTACCGATGCTATTGCAAATGCCGGTATTTTTTGCTCTTTATCCGGTTTTGAGATATTCAATTTCATTAAGACAAGCAGGATTTATGTTTTGGTTAAAAGATCTGTCCGCACCGGATCCATACATGGTTCTTCCTATCTTAATGGCTATATTTATGTTTATCCAGCAAAAAATGATGACTCCGGCTTCACAACCAAATGATGAAGTAGATGAAAAGCAACAGGCAGCAGCACAAAGTCAAAAAATGATGATGTATATTATGCCCGGTTTTATGTTTTTCTTATTCAAATCATTCCCGTCAGGGTTGGTATTGTATTGGATGATTTATAATGTTCTTTCTATTTTCCAACAAATGATTATCAAAAAGAAATACCATATTTAATTTATAAGGACCTTATATGAAAACTATTGTCAGAGAAGGCAAATCGACAGAAGAAATTGTTAAACAATTTATGAAAGAGTTCTCTTTAAAAGATAAAGAGAGCCTAAAGTATGAAATATTGGAAGAAGGCTCAAAAGGCTTTCTTTTTTTCGGGAAAAAGCCGACTGTTCTAAAATTCACAATTGCTGAAACATCAGAAAGCTTGAAAGATTTTGTAGAAAAATTCCTCGAAAAAATAGACGTTAAAGTCAAAGATATTAAGATCACAACTACCGATAAAGCTATTAATGTAGTAATTGTAGAACCGGATAATCCGGGATTTCTGATTGGAAAAGATGCTAGATTTTTAGACAGCTTCCAACATATTTTAAATAGAAGAAATATCGGAAATGCTGAAAAAAGAATCCCGATTATTCTTGATGTAGATGATTATCGAGAAAGACGAACTCAGGGAATTCTTAGAAAAGCTAATTTTATTATCTCAAAGGTTAAAAAACGTGAAAAAAGTTTTGCTCTGGAAGCAATGAATTCTCAAGATAGAAAACTTGTTCATCAATTTATTGAAAAAGATAAAGATCTTAGAACTTTAACCGTTGGGAAAGGCGAAATGAAAAAAATCGTTATCTTCCCCGCTAAAGATTTTGATCAAATGAAAAACAAAAGAAACGTTAAACGAAATGAGAACAGAAATTAATTTCGAAAATTTTAAGTATTTTAATATTGACGGTGGAGATTATTTCTCTGATGCTGGTGCGGCTATGGGTGTTCTCCCTAGAGCATTATGGGAAAATAAAATCAATCTTGATTCTAAACATCGAATGAAATTTAACCTAAATCTTGGACTAATTGTTACCGAGTCAGCCAAAATTTTAATTGATACCGGAATTGGAAATCGAATTTCCGAAAAAGAAAAGGAGATTTATAATCCATCTGATTATCGACTTTTTGACTCGTTAAAATCGCTTAATATCAAACCTGAAGAAATTGACTACGTTATTTTAACTCATCTGCATTTTGATCATGCCGGTGGAATTGTCAGCACTATTGAAGGAGAAGATAAACTTACGTTTCCAAATGCAATTCACATTATCCAAAAAGAGGAATGGGAAACAGCAAAATCTCCCGATGAATTAAATAAAGCTGCCTACAATTTTGTTAAGTATTTAGCTTTATTGGAAGCAAAAGGTAATTACCGATTAATTGACGGTGAGGAAGAAATTGCTCCCGGAATCAGTGTTATTAAGACTGGCGGACATTCAAACGGTTGTCAAATTGTTAAGCTCCGGAATGAGAAAACAATTGCATATTATGCCGGAGATATTATTCCTTCTAAAATGCATATTTCATTAGGAATTACTTCTTCGTATGATGTTTGTCGAAAAGATACCGTGAAATTTAAAAAAATTATTTTAGAAGAATTAGTTAAATTTAATGGATTTTTGATTCTTAACCATGATAGTAAGCAACAAATAATACAAGTTTAATTCATTGTTCAAAAAATTATAAAAGACGCAATTATGCGTCTTTTTTTTTATAAGATAATCTAAAAATAAATTTTATAAATGCAGAAAAATTAACTTGATTCCTTATTATTTTCTTGCGACTCGATTGGAATCGCGAAACTAAAAGTTGCTCCATCACCTTTTTTACTATTTACCCAAATTTTACCACCGTGCATTTCCACAATTCGTTGAGCAATTGCGAGTCCAAGTCCGGTACTTGATTCACCGCCTGTGGGTCTTGCACTAAGTTTCTTAAACGATTTAAACACATGCTTCAAATCTTCTTCAGACAAACCTTGTCCGTTATCTTTAACATTTACATAAACAAAATCTCCAACAATTTCAAATGAAACCATAACTTCACCGCCGGGCAAAGTATATTTAACAGCATTAGAAATCAGGTTATCAGCTAATTGAAATATCCGAGATTCATCAATTAAAACTAGGGGTAAATCTATTTTTTCAATAGTAAGTTTGATATTTTTTTTAGAAGCATTTTCCTGAAAGGATTTAAGACTTGCTTCAAAAATGTCGGCTATATTATGAGGCTTTTTATCTAATTCAACTTTCCCTGACTCAATTTCAGATGTACTTAAGAGGTCTTTAATCAATTTATCCATTCTTAAGGCGGAGTTTAAAGTCATTGTAATATTTTTTTTAATAAACGCTAAATTAGGCTCACTCTTTTTCAGATGAAAATCTATCATCTCAGTTGAAGAAATTATCCCTGAGAGGGGGTTTCTCAAATCATGAGCAGCAATTCCAATAATTTCATTCTTTTTTTTGTTAATTTCTTCTAGCTTTTCAACCAAAATTCCACGTTGAAAAATAGCTCCAAAGTGCATCGAAAGTTCCTCTAACATTTTAACGGATTCGGAACTATAATTCATAACAGAATAGTTCATCCCAAATATGATAAAACCTACAATCGTATTTTCCACTTCAAATTCAAGTAATAGAATGTTGGTAACCGACCGATAAAGGGTATGAATAAAAGAAATCTCTGAAAAATCAGTATCAATCCAAATATGATCTGTGATTTTGTGCGAATTATTTTTAAAATTAAGATAGTCCTTTTCGTCTAAAGAAATAACATCCTTATATTTTGTTATACTTTTCTTAACTATATATATATTTCTGGTACTGTTCAATACATAAACATCAAGATATTCCAAATCAGGAAAAATCTTTGATTCTTCAATTATTTGCGATAATTGGGCATCAAAAGAAGTTTGGGAATTAACCATTTTGATAATTTTATTTGTTCTGGTAAGTTGATTTGCTTTTTCTTTCAATTGTTCGGTTCTCAAAGCAACTAATTTTTCTAATTCCTCTTTCTTTTTTAATAATTTATAAGTTCGATATTTAATGATTAGTGTAAACAATAGAATAACTAACAGTCCTATTATTACAAAGAATAGATGACTTTTGGTAAAAGGTGTTATTACATGGATATTTAGTTTCGCAATATTTTCCCCACTTCTACCATCATTATTTAGCCCTTTGACTTCAAAAACATAGTCTCCGCCGGGTAAATTGTCATAGGTTTCAGTAAAAGAATTATCGGCTTTAATCCAATCTTTATTATAATTAACCAATTTGTAATAAGCGGTGTTTTTGGAAGGTATTGTATAATCTAAAACAGAAAAATTTATTTCCAATCTGTGTTGTTTAGGGTGTACGATTATTTTTTGATAATTATAGGGATTTATTATTATTTTTATTGAATCAATATTTACACTTGAGATATTTACTTTTGGATGATATTCATTGTATTTTATACTATCAGGATTAAACCAATTAATTCCGTTACGTCCACCGAAATAGATGTTTCCGCTTTTATCCCTACTATACGAATAGGCATTTAATTCTTTAAGAACTCCATCATAAAAATTGAATTCTTCGCAAATTCCAACTTTTGGACGGTATTTATATAAATTATGGGAAGTTGAAATCCAGGCATCACCGTTGTTATCAAAAACTATTCCGTAAATCGTGTATTTTGTTAAAACTTTGGATTTAGGGAGAGGATAAAAGATTTTGAATTCCGGATCAAACACAGTAATTCCACTATAAAAAGTGCCAATCCAGATCGTTCCGTCCTGATATTTTTCTGAAAAAATTACATCATCAACATAATTTCCATTTATTTTTCGATTATACTCGCTGAATTTATGTTTTTTTCTATCAAAAGAAACAATTCCTTTCCCACTTGTATTTAACCAAAGTCTGTTTTTATTATCAATTGTTAAATCAATTACCGATTGATATTTCTTTGTTGTTGAGAGTGTATCATTAGCAGTAAAATTATTCACTTCTCCGGTTAAAGTATTATAGGAAAACAAACCCAAAGAAATTGTTCCCACCCAAATATTTTTATCTTGAGGTAGGTATTTTAAGCAGAAGGTTTCAGCATTATTAAAATCTGTATTTTCTGTATTTAATTTAAACATTTTATTTTTTGTATAATCAAAATATGCTAAACCTCTATCGGTGGCTAACCATATTTTACCATTTTCATCTTCTTCAATTGCATAGATAAAATTATCAGGAATAGAAGAATTTTTTGTATTAAATGCTTTCCAATAAGGTTTTTTGTATTTGTTTCTATCCCAAAGAAAAACCCCTGCACCATATTTTCCAACCCAAAGGTTATTCTTTGAATCATTAAAAATACTAACAATGTCGGTTTTTTCTTTAGCTGAACCGATATTGGAGATCTTATGAAATTTTTTAGTAATAAAGTTTACTTTTTCAACACCTTTATCAGTAGCAATAAATATATTTTCATTGGGATCCACAATAATTTTAGATATGAAATTATCAGAAAGTGAAGTAGGATCATTGGCATCATTAATATATTTATCTATCTTTTCAGTCATTTTATCATAAATATAAAAGCCATAATTTGTCCCGATCAATAATTTATGGTGATAATTTTCCAAAGAAAATATTTTTGGTTGAGCACCGGACTTTTCTAATTTTATTTTATGAGATTTGTGAGTTTTTATATTAATTTTGTATAACAGTTCATCGGTACAAATCCAGACAAAATTTTTCTCTATCATAAAAGTCAGGACTTTTTTATCTTTAAATTCAGCATAAATAGAGTTGCTTGATAATTTAACGAATTTATTTTTTGCAAGATTAAATTTATAAAATCCTTTTGATGAAGAAACAACAACATCACCATTAGCATCATTATGGCATTCATAAAGGGAAATATTAGGACTGATAAAATATTTTTTGAAACTTTTTGTTTTAGGATTATAAATAATCATTCCGTCTTGATATGTTGAAATAAAAAGTCTTCCATCTTTAAAAGTATATAGATTACTAATATAAGCATCTTTAAGAGGAAATGGGTTATTTGGCTTATTAAAGTAGCGTGTTATTTTATTTGTGGTACGATTCAAAATAGACAATCCTTGCATAGTTCCAATACAGATATCATTATTACCGTCTTCAACTATTGAAGTAACAAGATTAGAAGATATTGAAAGAGTATCTTTAGGAGAATATTTCCAAATGTCTGTCTTTTTCCCGTCAAAACGGTAAAGTCCATCATTAGAAGCAATCCAAAGATATCCGGTTTTATCCAAATAAATATTGTTAATTACAGATGTCTCAAATGCTTTATTTTTCCCGATATGCTCAAATTCTAAAGAATTTAAGGATACTATTAAAACATAAAATGCAACCACTAACATTTTCCGTATCATAATTACCTCTTGAAATAAAAAATAATAAATCACTAAAAATGTCAACCTACTTATATAAAATTTTTGGGATCCCCCCGAAATTTTTCAAAAGAGTGTCAACTGCATTTTTTCAGCCCCGACGTTCTTAAACGGTAATTTTTTATAACTTTTCCATTCTGTAAAAGTTCGGAAATTGCAAGCGATATTCTGTAATAAATAAATTTCTTCAGAATGTTTATTTTTTTCTTTTTATCAAGCATTAAATGCGGATAAATTCCGGCTAGAATTATTTTATATTTATTAAGTGAGTAAAGAAAACCGATAGCAACAAATATAAGAGCATTCAGACTTACCAATCTGTTCCAAAACATAACCTGCATATTTTCCCATCCGAATGATACCTTTATTTGTCTATGAACTTCTTCAATTTTCCAACGAATCCTATATCCTTTTATGGCAGTTTTAATCATTTCTTCATCTGTCATATTCGTATTTGGAAAGTTACAATATAAATAAAAAAGTCCCTTAAGACAATCTTTACCATACTTGTCTTTAGACACATATCGTGCAATAAGCAAATATGTTGATGCTATATTTACATCTTTCTTTTTGGGATGCGAATCAATTCTGATTCCAATTTTGGTTATTCCGGCAATCATTTTTGCTTTGTCAGATTTAAACTTATATCTTAATTTCACCTTTCTCGCTACATCTTTGAAGGGTTGCTCAATATTATCATAATAAAGACTGCGAATAGCTTTTGATCGAATGATATAAGAAGCATCATTTTCATCTAAAAAGGCAATTACTTTTCGGTCATCATAACCTCTATCCATAACAAAAATAC
>JAMOQM010000072.1 GCA_027064005.1 Candidatus Cloacimonadota bacterium
ATGATGTAATAAGCGAAGTTGATGAACACACGTTCAGCGGATGTGTACGAAATATAATAACATCTCCTGAAACTAATTCTGTTTATACTTTTGGAGAATATAATGTTTTTAAGAATGATTGTGATTTTACCGGAATTTCAGATAATAATATCCAGAATTTTTCAAATTACGCTCTTTCAAATTACCCCAACCCGTTCCATTCCATTTCCAAACGTGGTTCCGGCACCACCATTTCTTTTGACTTACCGAAATCAGGAAATGTTGATTTGACAATTTACAATATCAAAGGTCAGAAAGTTAAAACTCTTACCAATGAAAAATATCCAAAAGGGGAACATTCTCTTATTTGGAATGGAAAGAACGATAAAAATCAAGATGTCAGCTCCGGTGTTTATTTTTATAAATTGAATGTGGATGGAAAAGACGTTAATGTCAAAAAATGCCTTTTAATGAAATAGAAGGCGACGATTTCTATCGTCGCTTTGCTGATTTCTCAGAACTCCCTTTCGGGCAGAAAATTCCGGAAGTTAACCGATGAGGAAGTCCTGTTAATGCAAGGTTCAGGGTACAGGTGCTTCGGAACATTAAAATTGTAGAGATAAGATTGTCTTGTCTACATTTTTGTGTCTGTCCGTGAAAGTCCGTTGTAGATTCTCTTCTTTGTCATTTTTCCTATTGTTGAGCCTCGGGAGGAATCTAAAACTTTAACAAATCGAGTATTGTCATAACTAAAAATTAATGTGGTAACTTCCATATTAAAAAAAACGTAAATCCTAAATATTAACTACTTCAAAGAGAAAAAATAAAAAAAAGATTGACACAAAACACTATAAAGGTATTAGAGTACCTAAATAGATAAAGAGAGGAGAAACATGAGTTTAATAAATTTTTCAGAAGGTTTTTTTATAGCTGTTCACAGTTTGATTTTGCTTGAAAAGCATAAACCGGAACGGTTATCTGCAAAATTTTTAGCACAAGAATTACACTCATCTCAAGCTCACCTATCTAAAGTATTCCAAAAATTGACAAAGGCCGGTGTTGTTACTTCCGTACGTGGACCGGCAGGTGGATTTGTCTTAAATAAAGATTCCGAGGAAATAACTTTTTTAGACATTTATGAAATTGTTGAGGGAAGAGTTAACATTTCGGGATGTGTTTTTGGTAAATCGTATTGTGCCTTTACAACATGTATTTTTGGAAATGAATTAAATAAATTAACCAAAGAAGTTTATGATAAATTAAACAGTACAAAAATATCCGATTTCAGATAATTTTTTTATTTGAAAAGAAGTATTAGAGTACGTAAATAGAGGATAAGAAAAAATGAAATATTTTAATGAAAAAGATACGCTGTTGGATATTGTTGAAAAATATCCGGAAACTATCCCGGTGTTTACATCAAATGGTTTTCAGCAAATGGCAGACAAAGATAAACGAGAAAAATTTGCTAAAACAATAAATTTAAAGACAGCTTTGATGTTGAAGCAATTGGACATTAAATCTTTCACAAATTTATTAATTGAAGCAATTGAATCCAAAAATACCAATGTTGATGGGACTCTTTCAGAGAATAATGATAATAAAACTGTCGATGATTTAAATGTTGTCGGTCTTTTGCCATGTCCGGTAAGAATTCCTTTATTAGAGGAATTCAATAAATTTATTAAAGATTTCCAAGCAGAAAAAAATATTAAAATAAATCATGAGTTAAAAGCCGCTTCAATGGGATTAAATTGGGTTGAAGAGAATGTTAAAAATATTAAAGATGCTTCTGAACTCCCGGATTTATTTATCTCAGCCGGTTTTGATATGTTTTTTGATGAAGAAATGATTGGAAAATATAAAAAGCAAAATGTGTTTGAAGATACAACCAAATTGAAAAAATTCAACTCCTTATTTGATGGGATTGAATTAAAAGATCCAAAGAAACATTATGCTATGATAGGAATTGTTCCCGCTGTATTTCTTATCAATACTAAGGAATTGGGAGATTTACCTTTACCAAAAACATGGGAAGATATCTTAAAACCTGAATTTGAAAAAAGAGTCTCTTTACCAGTCGGTGATTTTGACTTATTTAACGGAATCCTTCTGAATATTCATAAAAAATATGGTGATGAAGGGGTTGAGAAATTGGGGAGAAGTCTTTTGGAATCTCTACATCCATCTCAAATGGTAAAAAGTGAGAGAAGAAAAAATGTACCGATAATTACGATTATGCCTTATTTTTTCACAAGAATGGTAAAAGCTGGCGGTCA
>JAMOQM010000073.1 GCA_027064005.1 Candidatus Cloacimonadota bacterium
AACACAGAAGTTAAGCTCATCAGCGCCGATGGTACTGCACTGGCAACGGTGTGGGAGAGTAGGTCGCTGCCATCTTTTAAAATTAGGCTTTTTTTATAGATAAAAATATTTAAAAAAAACAGCAACTTCGAAATGTTGCTGTTTTTTTTGTGCTATAAGAATCAACTATCTCGAAATTATTGACACAAATTAGTCATTTAATATTTAAGCATAGAGGTGAATATGCTTAAAGAAAAAATATACTTTGTTAAAAAAACACTTACTTTTAAACGGTTATGGAATCTGATAAAAAATCAGACATCTTTTCTAATATCGAATTTATTACGTAAAAGTGTTATTTGGGGTTATCCTCCGGTTTTAATGATAGAACCAACCAATATTTGTAATTTAAAATGTCCATTATGTCCTTCAGGAAATGGTTCTCTTAAGAGAGAAAGAGGTTATATGGATTTTGAAATATTCAAAAAAACAATTGATGAAGTAAAAGACAAAACTATGATGTTAATTTTGTGGAATCAAGGAGAACCTTTTTTGAACAAACAATTCCTTAAGATGGTTAAATATGCTTCTGATACAGGTTTATTTATTCTTGTCTCAACAAACGGTAATTATATTCCGGATGCTGAAGAAATTGTTCAATCCGGTTTAGATAGTTTGATCGTTTCTTTAGATGGTACAACTCAAGAAGTTTATAATAAATATCGAGTAAATGGGAATTTATCCGAGGTCTTAAGGAATGCTCATAAAATTACAAACGCAAAGAAAAAATTAAAATCAAAGACGCCAATTGTGAAATGGCAATTTATTGTGATGAAGCATAATGAACACCAGCTAGAAGATATAAAAAAACTTGCCAAAGAAATTGAAGTGGATCAATTACAATTAAAATCAGTTCAAATATATTCCAAAGAAGATGTTAAGAATTTTTTGCCGAATAATCCGAAATACCGACGTTATAAAATTAATGGAGATAATTTCGAGTTGAAATACGGAATTAAGAATAAATGCAAGAGATTGTGGCGTCAACCCGTAGTTAATTGGACAGGAGAGATGGCGGTGTGCTGTTTTGATAAGGATATTGATTATAAAGTTGGAAACATCAAAGATTCAAAATTGATCGATATTTGGAAAGGTGATAAATTTAACAAAATGCGACAAATTATTTTAACAGACAGACAATCAATTCCAATGTGCAGAAATTGTGGAGAAGGTGTAAAACTCAAAATAAAAGAGAAAAAAGTATAGGAATTAATGCTCGAAACTTTATAATTAATTTAATAAAATATCGAATTTGCTCTTGACGATAAAACGTTGAGATGAAGTTTTAAAAAAAAGGAGATGAAAAATGAAAAAAATATTTTTAATCGTATTAACTATGGGATTATTTATTTCGGTGTTTGCTCAAACAACGCAGCAATTACATTCAAATTCCGGTAAAATCAAAAAGAAAAAAATCAATTACAAAAAAGCTTACTATAAGCTTTCTAAAGAAAATTCAAAACTCAGAACGGAAAATAATAATCTAACAAATCAAATTGAAAAATTGGAAAGAATCCAAAAAATAATGAAAAAAAATTTGATTAATTGCCGTAAAGAATCTCAAAATTTGAGAAATAGGAACAATCGTCTTAAAGATGAAAATAAAATTTTAAAAGCCGAATTACGACAATACAAACCAAAGAAAAAAATATTAAAAAAGAAAAAGAAAATTATTAAAGTTAATTAAGGAGAACAAATTGGCTGCTAAATATTCGATTCCGCGAGGAACATTCGATATACTTCCTGAGAATAGTTATAAATGGGAATACTTGAAAACAACTTTTAAAAAAGTTTGTGAGACATTTTGTTTTAAGGAGATAACGACGCCCATTTTTGAAAAAGCAGAATTATTTGAAAGAAGTTCCGGGGAATCTTCAGATATTGTTCAAAAAGAAATGTATAAGTTTACAGATAAAAAAGGACGTGTTTTTGCTTTACGTCCGGAAGGAACAGCTCCTGTTGTAAGAAGTTTCGTTGAAAATAATCTCGATAAAAGTTCTCCGGTTAATAAACTGTTTTATTATGGTCCAATGTTCAGGTATGACAGACCTCAAAAAGGCAGATATCGACAATTTTATCAATTCGGTGCGGAAAATTTTGGAAGTAAGACACCGTATTCTGATGCTGAAATGATCGCGATGGCATATAGTTTTATCAAAAAATTAGGATTAAAAAATATTCGTTTGGAAATAAACTCGCTCGGAACAAAATCTTCAATGGAAAATTATGATCAGGCCTTAAAAGAATATTTTACGCCACACTTTGATGATCTTTGTCCAGATTGTCAAAAAAGATTAGAGAAAAACCCTAAAAGACTTCTTGATTGCAAAGTTAAATCTTGTAAACAAATTGCGAAAGATGCTCCTAATTTGCTTGAATATTTGAGTGATGAAGATGCCAAACATTTTGAAGAAGTACAGAAATTTCTTAAACTCATGAACGTTCCGTTTGTTATTAATCCGAAAATTGTTCGAGGTTTGGATTATTATACAAATACGGTTTTTGAATTTCTTAATGATAATCTTGGAGCTCAAAATGCAATTATTGCCGGAGGAAGATACAATAATCTTGTTTCAGAAGTTGGTGGAAATAATATTCCGGCGATTGGGTTTGCCGGTGGATTTAGCCGTTTATTGCTTTCTTTAGAAATTGAGAATCTTTTTATGGGTGAGCAATCAAAACCTGATATTTATTTTGCCGCAATTGGACAGGAAGTAAAGGAATCGGCAACAAAAATTATTCAAGAATTAAGAATTAATGGATTTAAAGTAGAATTTGATTTTGAAAAAGGTTCTCTCAAATCGCAATTAAAATCCGCAAATAAATTAAAAACAAGATTTGTCGCAATTTACGGTGAGGATGAAATTCAGAAAAAATCACTTGTTATTAAGGATTTTTTTGATAGTTCGCAAGAAGAAATATTAGTTAAAGATGTGATAAATTATTTCTCTAAGAAAATTTCTTGACGTAGAACATTGGCACTCTAAAAATGTGTTTGCTAAATGTAAAAAGCAGTTTATATTTTGAGTGATTAAAAAATTTAACGGAGGAAATTAATATGATTTTAAAACCATTAGATGATCGAGTTATCATCGAAGCCAAAGATTTGGCTGTAAAACAGGTCGGAGGAATCTATATCCCTGATACAGCTAAAGAAAAACCTCAAATGGGTGAAATTATTGCTGTAGGAAATGACGAAGATCTTAATGAAATCGTCAAGGTTGGTGATACCATTTTATATGCTAAATACGGTGGAACTGAAATTGAACTTGAAAATAAAAAGTACATTATTATCCAACGAAGCGATATTTTAGCTATCGTAGAATAATTAAAAAGCTCCTTCGGGAGCTTTTTTTTAAAACAAATTTTTCAAATTAATGAGAATTAAGGAATATAAGAATTTGCAAAATATATAAATAATAAGTATCTAATATTTTTTGTTAGTAGTTACATTGCTTCGTATCCCATTTCGATTATTGCCTTTTTAACCGCTTCAATATCAAAATTCCCTTCTAATGAAACCAATTTATTTTCCAAGGAAACTACTGCATTTGTTACACCTTCGACTGATTTAGCGGCACGCTCTACATTAGCAGAACAATGGTTACAGGTCATTCCATTAACTTGGATGGTAATATTTTTATTTCCCATTTTTTTCTCCTTTCTAAAATATTTTCTGATCAATGATAATAAAAGTAATCCTAAAAAAAATGCGGCAATTGCGTAATCAAAATATGAAAAATTATTCATTTGATGATTCATTGCTTTTAAGTTTGATATTGGATCAATTTTAGTGATTGCATAAATAAAGTCGAGTAGATAGCCAAATAAAATTGATAAAATACTAATAGAAACAAGGTAAATTGTGAGAACTTTTTTACCCAATACTTTTGATAAGACAGCGATTGTGGCAGCATTTGTTGCCGGACCGACTGCCAAGAAAACAAAAGCAATTCCGGGTGAAAATCCTTTCAACATCAGAGAAACTGCAATTGGTATTGATGAAGTTGCACAAATATACATTGGAATTCCGATCAAAATGACACCTAACATTCCCAAAATTCCGGAATTAAAGCTACCGTTACTAAAGAAATTATCCGGAATGAAATATGAAATAATACCAGCGATAAGTATTCCGGCAATAAAATGCAGGGCAATATCATCTAAAAATTCGATATAGGCATATTTGAACATATTTCTTATTTTTTCTAAAATAATTTTTAATTTTGATATCTTTTCTGCGGATGTGTTTTTTTGAATATTTAGATTGGTAGAACAAGTTTCAGTGGTGCATTCTTTGGAAGATTTATCATAAAAAATACTATCTTTATTAGATAGAGAATCAGCATCAAAAAATTTCGTAATTATTCCTCCGACAATTCCCATAATAAACGCTGCAAGTGGTCTAAATATTGCAAAGATACCTCCCATCATTCCATAGGTAGCTGCTATGCTGTCTAATCCGGTTTGAGGTGTTGAGATTAAAAATGACACAACCGAGGCTTTTGATGCACCGTTTTTTGCGAAAAACACAGAAGTTGGTACGACTCCACAAGAGCATAAAGGTAGTGGAACACCTAGAATTGAAGCCTTAATTATTGACCATAAAGAATTTTTCCCGATATGTTTTGCAATCATATCTTTTTTGAAAAAAATATGTAAAATTCCAACGAAAGTTAAGCCCAACATTAAGAATTTCGCCATTTCTATAAACAGGAAAAAAGTTTCTTTAAAAATTCCTATTACAATATTCATTAGTTCCTCTCTTTTTAATGAGAAGATAGTCGCTTTCCCAATTAAACAAAATTAATATTGAAATTCTTTTGTCAAATAGCAAGGCATTGTTTCTTGGTAACAATAACTTAATAAAGGAATTTTATTATTTTTCTTTCTATGTTTTAAGTTTACTTATTTGATGATTTTGTTTGGAGTTATAATCAAATCCATTTTTATATCGTGAATTTCAGTGGGTAATGATTCGACTATTTGTTCGTCATAAGCAACAGCAATTTTTAAAGATTTTGTAGAGGAAAGAAACCTATCGTAGTAACCGCCACCATATCCTAATCTATTCTTGTTAAAATCAAAAGCAACTCCGGGAACAACAATTAAATCAGGTGATCCGTTGAAAGCTTCACAATTAATTTTTGGCTCGAGCATATTGAATCTGGTTGGTTCTAAATCATCCCAATCATAAATAACATAATTTGTTAACGTATTGGTTTTAAAATCGGTTCTCGGTAAAATTACTTTTATCCCTTTTGCTTGACATAAACGTATAATTTGTCTGGTATCAATTTCATTGTTCATTGGAAAATAGATGTGAATCGACGAGATATTTTTCAAATACGGAATTAATTTTTTATAAATTTCATAACTCTGAATAGTAACATATGCTAAATTAAATTTTTTACGTTGGAGTATTTGTTTTTTTCTAATTTTACTTTTCATTTTATTACCTCACTTTTATAATCATTTTAAGATTTAATAATGCTCAGATTTGTCAAACATAACAAAAAGTTTATATTTAATTTGATGTCCTTTAATGATTTATATTGATTTAAAAATGAAGATAATTTTTTTGAATTCTAATTGTCAGAAAATTTAATTATTTTGTAACGTTATTGATGATAAGGCGTTTTGCATTAATGAAAGGAGATAAAATGGAAGAAGAAAGAAAAATAATTTTAAGAGCAAAAAAAGATATTAAGGCTTTTAATTATCTTTATGAAAAATACTTTCCGCGTATTTTTAACTATGTAAATATGCGGGTACAAAATAGAGATATTACAGAAGAAATTGTGTCAAATGTGTTCTATAAAGCAATGAAAAAATTGTATCTTTTTAAATTTCAAAAAATACCTTTTAGTGCTTGGTTATATAGAATTTCGATAAGTGAAATATCAAATTATTTTAGAAAAGAAAAAAAACATTCGAAGCTAAATCAAAACCTTTATATTGAAAAATCTATTTATAAATCAGTTGATATGGGAAATACTCCATCTTATGAATTTATTTATAAATATATTAGAATGCTAAATATTACTGACCAAGAAATCATCACTTTAAGGTATTTTGACAAAAAATCTTTCGAAGAAATCTCTCAAATTATGAATATCAAAGAAAATACAGCTCGAGTTAGATTACATAGATCTCTAAAAAAATTACAATCTTTAATCCCTGAACAGGAGTGGAAAAATGAAAATAGAAGAATATCTTAACGAAATAGATACTGATATTTCTCATCCCGGAATGTTCGCAATTCAGCTTAAAGATGATTTGCAAAATAAATATTTCGGAAGAAGAAATAACTTTCAGTATTCTTTAATTGCTACAGCTGCTAGCATTATTTTGATGATTTTTTCAACATTACTTATTGTATATCCGGATCTTTCAGATAATATATTAGCTATTCTCGGCCATAAAACAAAAACTCCAATTTATTTGAGTGAAAATAAGAACGAAGTAAATTCAGACCAAATTCCACTTGGTGGAAAGATTGCGAAAGTTAAAGATTTGTCTCAACTTAAGGATTCGAAAACCTATATTATCAAAAAAGTACCGGGTCAAAATCATCGAAATATGTTTTATGTTTCGGAAATAGAATCTCATAAAAAACCATCTATAATTTATTAGAGGCTAGGATGATTTATAAGCAAAATATACTAAAGGTTTCAAGACTTATTCATAATAAACTCTCTTTGAAAAAATTAGTAATTTTGCTTATTGTCATTTTTTTTAATTCGCTTATTTGGGCTTCAAATGCGATGATTGGAATTCAAATTGATGAAACAAATAATCATGAATTAATTATCAGCGGTATTTTAACTGATTCTCCCGGAGACAAATCCGGATTAGGTATCGGGGATAAAATACTCTCAATTGACCATATTAAAATGACTACTCAAGAGGACGTTAGTAAATTTATTGAGAAAAAAAATGGTGGCGATATTATTACAATTAAGGTTCAAAAACCAAATGGTTTGATTAAAGATTTGAATGTGGCTTTAGAAGATAGAAACAAAATGCTTCATAATCATCTTAATTTAAAGATAATAAATAATTACCCAACATTTTCGGGTGTTAAAAGTCTTGATTTAAGTTCTCAGCTTTTGAGTTATTATTCAATTGAAAATGGAATTCTTGTTTCGAGTGTTGAGATGAAATCTCCGGGCTATAAAGCAGGAATTAAAGCGGGTGATATAATTATTAGTGTTAATGATAAACAAGTTTTTTCCTCAGCTAATTTTAAAATAATTCTTAATTCATTTAAAGAAAAAGATGTCGTAAATATTAAAATTAAAAGAAAAAATAGAATTTTTATCAAAGAGATGAATATTGTAAAACAAGATAAAAATGATGAAAGCACGATAGAATTTGATGTGAAAAATAACGTTTTGCTTTATGAAGATTCTCCAAGTAAGATTAATATTATTGATTTGAATGAAATACCGAAACTGTTCAAAAAATTAAAATCTGACAGTACAAAAGCCAACCTTAATTCCCAACTGAAAAAACTTCAAGAAGAATTAAATAAAATAAAAAATCAGATTGAAGAATACTCTAAGTGACCAAAAAATCTTTTGCTTGATTTATTATTTTTTTATCAATTCCTAAAATTTCCGCAATAATTAAAGCTGCTCGTGGCGGGATAGAATCGTTTTCAACTTTCTCTAAATTGTAGTTCATAAATTGATGTAATATTCTTAAACGCTCATCCAAAGATTTATTGGCAAAAAGATGCAATGATTCATTGATTGATTGTGAAATACCGGCAATTCGAAAATGCCCGGCTGATTGTATTTTTAACGGAGCTGAAAAATGGGTTGCGGAAAATGTAAAACCGCTTTTTTCCCCAAGATTAGTCAAAATTGCTTGTGAGAAAACTTCTCCTTCCTCAGGATTTGTTCCTCTCGCAAATTCATCAATTAAGTATAATCCACGCCCGTTTTTATTCAAGATATTGTTAATGGCAACTATTTCCATTCCGAAACTACTCAAATCCATTCTTCTGCTATTTGAGAAAGCACTGCTGAAAAATATGAAATCTACCAAAGGAATTTTCGCTGATTTTGCAGGGATTGGAATAGAGTAGGAAGTCAGATAATGCAATTGTCCGATTGTTTTTAAAGCACTTGTTTTCCCCGCCATATTTGCACCGGTGATGATGTTTAATTTTTTATCAAAATCCAAATCAATTGTTTGATATTTTATCTTGGAATTTTCCATTTCTTCAAATATTGGGAGGTTAATTGCTCCTTTCGCTTTTATTTCATTGTTCTCTGAAATTTCAGGAATAATACATTTGTATTTATTCCCAAAATAAGCTTTAGCTAAAACAAAATCTATCTCACCAATTGTCTTTTCACTGATGATTAATTTATCTGAAAATGTACCAATAAATTCACTAATTTCTTTCCGACAATTTTCTTCTTCAATTATTACTTTTTCCAAAAGCTTGTTTAACTTTTTTTCAATTTCAATAATTTTATCCGTTTTCTTTAATTTGAAGGTAACATTGGTGAAATTTTCTGATTCTCGATAAAATAAATTGGAGTTAATTATCTCGTCGAGATTAGTTTTATCATAACGAGAAATGATGAGAGTTTCCTCAATTCTCTGAGATTTCAGAAGTTTCTTTGCTTTATTTAATTGAAAGGTGAAGAGATATTTTTTCTCCCGAGATAAATCGGCGATAGAATTTCTTAAATATTTTAATTTTTCCGAATAAGAATTGTTTATATAAAAAGCAGGCGAATTTTGTTTATCTTTATCCAAGTATTCAAATAAATTTGTAAAATCTTCCATAGAAATATAGTTTGAAATGTGAGGATAAATTTCAGCTTTGATTTTTTGATAGAAATAAACAAATGACTTAATTTCCTGAATCTCAAATAATTCCAAGACATTTTCTTTTGATTTGATAATACTGACTGAAATATCTTCCAAATGTTTCAGGTACAATTTTAGATTATCGTAAAGGCCTTTTTTTACTTTAAGAAGTTGCATAAAAATAGAAACTTTTTCAAATTCAATTTTAGCTTTTTCATTTTCTCCTGATTTTAAAGGTGGATATTTTCGGAAAAATTTTTTTCCTAATTCAGAAGATATTTGGATTTTTTCGATTAATTTTGGAAGATTTAGAGCTTTGTAGCTGAGGAGATCTATATTTTGCATTATATTTTTTCCCATTCATAAATATCAATTACCGGGATTTCGGGGAATGCCGTTCTGATTTTGCCACGCATTTCTTCACAATCAAAATTATTCCCGTTAACACCGTAACTATTAACCGCGATACCATCCAAATGAAATTTTATCAAACTGGTAATATCAGTGAGTTCAAATAGTTTTTTTAATTGGGTATCTGTCAGATGAAGATTTAGTGGATGTTTGATTAAGAGATTGGTTTTTTTTAACATTGGAACTATTTTAGAAAAAGATTTTTCTGTTATTGCTCCCGGGAAATAAACTTTATTTGGTTTAAATTCCGAAACTTGTTCTAATAGTGTTTTTTCATTTCCGAATAAATATTTTAAAGGCAATTCTACAATTCTTTTATCTTTTAGAAGACAGATATTATCAGAGGATAAGACAGCTTGTTTATCAACAGGAATCTTGGTAAGAAAAAATATCTTTTTTAATTTTTCAACAATAGTGTTTAAATTTCCGGCAACCGGAGAAACAACGATAATTAAAGAATCTATTTCTTTGGATAAAGCAATTGATTTTCTGTCTAAAGCTCCATCAATAATAATATGGTTTGCCCCTTTTTCAAGAATGTGATTTGCCAAATTCAATTGAGATTTTACGGAAGCGGGACCAACAATTTCCGCCTCAATATTATTGTGTGTTTTCACTAACCAAAGTGGTTTTCCAACAGCATTAAAAGGTAATTTTTCAATAACTTCCAAAAAATGAGAATTGTGAATAATCTCGTGCGGAAGAGTTGTGTAATAATAGTTGTTTGGAATAATGACTTTTGGCTTTTTATTACCACTTACCAAATCCAATTCTTCGCCATCTCGACCGGTGGTGATTATTCCGCAATTTCCAAGATTAGACTTTGATAGCAACCAATTAAGGAAAGTGGTCTTTCCTGAATTTTTGGAAAGACCAACTATCGCTGTAATTTTATTATTTTCAGAGAATATCCTACTAAGAATTTTATCTTTATTCGTGATGTTCTCTTTTACTTCTTTTTGTTTCCGGTCCAAAAGATATTTTTTCTCCGTGGAAAAGTTTCATAATTCCTTCGGTTGATTTATAAGAATCTTTGCAGAATCCGGAATATTTTGATAAATCTTGATTTACATAATCAGGTTCAGTATAAGTTGTGATAACACCTTCGTAATTTCTTAAAATTACTTTGCCCGGCATTTGTGAAATAATATAGTTTGGTTGAACCGGTATTTTACCACCACCGCCCGGTGCATCAACTACAAAAGTTGGAACGGCAAAACCTGAAGTGTGTCCTCTCAAAGATTCGATAATTTCAATTCCTTTTGAAACAGGTGTTCTGAAATGTCCGATTCCAACTGAAAGATCACATTGGTAAATATAATAAGGTCTCACTCTGTTTTCAACTAATCTGTGTACGAGATTTTTCATTACATCTACGTTATCATTGATTCCTCTTAAAAGAACCGATTGATTTCCTAAAACAATACCGGCATTTGCAAGTTTTGCAAGAGCTTTTTTTGCTTCCGGAGTCATTTCGTTTGGATGATTAAAGTGAGTGTTTAACCAAAGCGGAGGATATTTTTTAAGCATTTCGATAAGTTCATCATCAACTCTTTGTGGTAAAACAACCGGAATACGTGAACCGATTCTGATGATTTCAACATGGTCGATTGCGTATAATTTTCCAATAATTTCATCTAATCTTTCTGTTGAAAGAGTTAAAGGATCTCCACCACTGAGTAATACATCTCTAACTTCTTCATGATCTCGGATGTATTCGATTGCTTTATCAATTTGACTCATTGGCATGGCAGAGTCAGTTTCACCGGCTTTACGTCTTCTTGTACAATGACGACAATACATTGAGCATTGATCTGTTAAGAGAAATAAAACTCTGTCCGGATATCTGTGAGTAAGCCCTGGAACAGGAGAATCAGCATCTTCATGAAGAGGATCTTTAATGTCCGAAGCTGAAACCATTGCTTCAAATATTTTTGGAATTGCTTGCATTCTAACCGGATCATTTGGATCTTTTTGATCGATTATTGAGAAGTAATAAGGTGTGATTGCCATTCTAAAAGAAAAATTATTGTCTTTAAAAACAGCTTCTTCATCTTCAGTAAGAGTAATATATTTTTTTAATTGTTCAACATTTTGAATACGATTTCGGATTTGCCATCTCCAATCATTCCAATCTTTTTCAGATACATTTTTTTTTATGTTTTCTAATTCCATATTTTTCCATCCTTTTAAAAAGAGAGAGAGATGAAAAACATCTCTCAAGTTAACTAATTAAGCATATCTTTCGACAAATAGTTTCATTAAAACAGGATTTCTTCTTAATAAATCAAGAGAAATTAATGCGTGATTATGTGCGTATCCGTTTCCAAGAATCATATCAACATCAGCGCCAATTCCTTCTGCACCAAGAGCAGCTTTTGTGAATGAAGTTGCCATTGAGAAGAAATAAACCAAACCGCGATCTTTGGCTGCCATTATAGAAGCCATTTCCGTATTCTCAACATTTACGACATTGATAACGACGTCAGCCATTTTGCCATTTGTTAAACGTGATACTTCTTTTTCTATACTGATTGCATCGGTGGCATCAGCTATAACTATTTCATCACATCCGGTGTCTTTACAAACTTGGCTTTGTGATTTTTTTCTGATAACTCCAATTACTTTTCCGCTAACGCCAGCACGTTCTTTAGCAACGGCATTACAAAGTATCCCTGATTTACCATGAGCTCCAAGGATAACAACGTTATCGCCAGGTTTAACAAGTCTTTCAACTTGAGCAGGAGCACCAGCTACATCAAGGACAGAAAGAGCAAGATTTTCTTCCATATCAGAAGGTAATTTCGCATAAATTCCCGAGCTAAATAAAATAGCTTCACCTTCAATTTCTACTTGATCTCTATCAAGGTGAACTTTTTTAACTTTTTTAACTTTTAACGGTGTTAATGATAAAGAAACAAGTGTAGCGATTTTATCACCAACTTTAACTTTTTCTTTCATTTCAAACTTAGGACCGATTTTTTTTACGATACCAATTAACATTCCGCCTGAACCGGTGTCTTCATTTTTGTGTTTACCTGTTCTATCTGTAAGATCAATTACATGTTCAGCAAAAGCTTTTTCTAAATCTTTATGACCTTGAGCTTCTAATTTATTTTTAATTTGATGAAATGAAGCTGAATCAATATTTAATCGAATAACGTCGATAAGCATCTCGTTATCCCAAATCTTTCCCATATCATTGTTTACGATTTTTGCCGGTTGAGGTAAAACACCTTTTGGCTCGATTACTCTGTGAGTTCCGAATCTATCTCCACCTGTTTTCATAATTCCTCCAATTTGTTTTTTTATTTGCAAAGATTATTAATAGTGGTTTATCAGTCAAATAAATTTTATTTTCAAAAAAAGATCAATTATTTTAGCTCTTTGAAATGAATAATGGTTTGTAATAAATAGCATAAAATGTTTGTGTTATTAATACAAAAAGAGGTCAAATTTATGCCGGAAGAAATAGGAGATATTTATGACAAATGATATTCGTTTTTGAGAAAAGTGTGTTAATTGTCAGTAGCTTACCGGATAGCAGTTATTGTAAAGTCTCAGGTTTCTACATAAATGAGCGGAAAAGTTATTATGGCTGGAAAAAATTTATTTCAAAGATAAAGAAATGCGGATTAAAATATTCCGATTTATAGGTTCGTGAAGTCAAATCCTATTTTAAAAATAGGATTTGATTCACTGTTTAAATTTGTATTTATTTTTAATCTGACATTGTCTTCAAAATATTCTATTTTATTACCATCAATTTTGTTGTTTTAGTATATTTCCCATTTTTAATATGCAAGAAATAAACTCCGCTCGGAACGGGATGATTAAATTTATTCATTCCATCCCAATTCATAGAATGAACGCCTTTCGCGATTTTTTCACTTCTTAAATTTCTAACTTTTTGACCTTTAATATTGTAAATATCCAAGCTTGTTGGGGAATCATTTTTTACAGAGAAGGCGATATTTATTATGATGCGTTTATTATTTTCTAAATATAACGGGTTTGGATAGCACATCAAAACGGATGAAATTTGCGGGTCAACATTATCTCCGTTACCGGTAGAGTTAGAATTTATTGCTCCCGGGGTTCCATGATTTTCCGAAGCGGTCCAATTTTCTGCAAGATTATTATCCTGATCAGGATTGATTAATTCGAGAGTCGGTCCATTTCCATCCGGTTCGATTGGCCAAGGTTCATCATCATCATATTGAACCTGATCAACGATTAAACCGTTATTATCATAAAGTCGAATTAATTCTCCACCACCGGAAAGTCCAAAATCGAAATCACCGATTTTATTAATTACATCCGGGAATAATGTCGAGAAATCGGCATCATTTTTCGTCAGAACCAAGTAATTATTTGAATCCAAAATTGTTCCTTGCGGAATAATAAATTGGTGCTCATCATCACTATCTTTAAATATCCAGTTACTCAAATCAACACTTTCCTCGGAATTATTAAAAAGTTCAATCCAGTCGTCACAATCAAAATCATCTGCCGAGTTGTAATTGATTTCATTAATAACAATATTTGGAGTGAGTTCGTCAAAGTTATTAAAATTATCAATTTGTTTAGAAGTGATTTCATTTAATGAAGGGGAAAGAAGCTGTAAATTATCACCAATTTGAAGATTAAAATATAATCCGTCAATTGATTCATCAGTTGGAAAATACAGCTCTGAAAGATCTTTATTTGACGTTACTATCAAAGTAGAATCCGGTTGAATGATTGTTCCAAAAGGTAAAATGAAATTTTTAAAATATTCGGAATAATTTAGATAACAATATGAAAGGTCAATTGGATTTGTCCCGTTATTTTTTAATTCAACAAAATAATCGTTATTAGATTTGTAAATATTTTCAAAACTGACTTGATTGATATTCATTTCGGTTGGAATTTTATTGAGTGCCAGCATAATATTTTTATAATATGCAAGATAAAAAATGCCATTGTAAGGATAGCTATAACGATTATTTTGATGTAATAATTTGGACATTTCATTAATTTCATCTTGGAGACTTTGTTTAGCTTTTGCAATAGCTTTTTCCGAATCCGATTCATAATTAATATATGAGTAAACAATTATCCCTTCCGGTAAATTTGAAGTATCTAAAGTATTTCCATAAACTAAATCATCAGCATTTTCATCGTTATGATTTCCGTCATCAAATAAATGAAGGGTAGCAAAATCAAAATCTCCTCCCAAGTCACCAAAAGAAATATTATAAGCATAAATTACCAGCATTCCTTGAGATTGAGGAGATGTTACTTTGAAATCAACAATCGGATTTTGAGAGGTAGGAAAATCATTAACAACATGATAATCCGAGAGTGGTTGAGAATGAAAATTTGTAAATCCGTCTAAAAAATCCTGACGTGATGATAAAAAATTATGTAAAACTGCCATTTCATTATCAAATTCTTCATTTGAACAAATTTTTAAACTATCGGCTTGATTGTAAAAATCCTCGGCAATTAATTGATGAGTAGCGTCTATTTCATTATTGAGATATTCAAATCCGGTTGTGCGAATTTCATTAACTCTGTCCCAGAATTGTTGATTATAATCAGAATTATCCATTAATCGTCTAAATAAAACTTCATGTTCCAAATTTGTAGTTGATTCCAAAGATTCCATATCCGGATCGTAATAATCATAAGGAGCTATATTTCCGAATGAACCGTCATTATCCCAAGGGAAAAAACTATATTTGCCGGTATCGGAATTGTTGTAAAAGTATTGGTTTTTGGTAAAGCAATCAATACTGGAAAGAGTGAATTCAGTAGCGAAATAATTGATGACATTTGAAATTTCAATTTTGTTAGAAATTTCATTATCAAAATCTTGCTTTGAAGAAAAATAAAGCCAATATAAGAATGCTTGGAAGTCATTGTAGCCGGTAACTTCATTAACTTTTTTATCCCAAGTGATATGATAATCAGAAAAATTAAGCATCGGAGACATTGTTGCGGCATGATTATATGCTTTAAAAACATCGCTTTCCGGTAAATTTCTATCACTGAGAAATTCTTCATCAACATTTTCTATTTGAATAAATAATCCCATATGATTACCATTTACAAAAAGGTTTCGATATTGAACATTAGAAGAAATATATCCCATTTCTTGATAGAATTTCATCATTAGATAATTTCTCATTAAAGATTTGTCTTGATATTCGGCATTAAGATTTAATTTTCTTTTGCCGAAGATATTATTTGTATTTTCAAATTTTACTTTCCAAGATCGTTTTTCAGGAAAGAATGATAATGATGATCTCCCGCGATATTTTACTTCACAAGGATAGGTGATGGTGTCTTCAATCGTGAATGTTGCTGAATAATAATGATCTGATAATGGATTATTTAACAATGAGTCAAAACTTGTTTGAGCTAAAGTAATCTCATAACTTGGAAGAGTCATTACTCCGAAAAGATTGGAACAAACAATCAATAAAACAAATAGATAGATTTTTTTCATGATAAACTCCTTTTTTTATAATAAATTGTTTTTGTTTTTATTTCGTCAAGAATTTTTAATATTGTCATTTTTCAAAATTTCTCAAAAAGGGGAAATGGCTGGATTTTGGGTAATTGCGGATAGAATTTTATACAATAGCTAAATTGTTTTTAAGTGAAACATCAATAATTTGTTAATAAAAATACCGACAAGAAATTCTTATCGGTATCAGTAAATATGATAAATTATTCTTACCAATCAATTTGGATTTTATACGGAATTGGATCTTTCAATTTAGCTTCTTTAAATGCTTTAATTCTTAAATGACAACTATCGCAAGTTCCACAAGCTTTATCATTAGAACGATAACAACTCCAGCTAAATTCAAAAGGACAGTTCAATTCTTTGCCTTTTTTTACGATTTCGGCTTTTGTCATATGGATTATCGGTGTCATAATTTGGATTTTTGTCTCATCTTTGGTTCCGAGATCAATAGTTTTATTATAAGATTTATAAAAACTTTCCCGGCAATCAGGATATCCGGAACTGTCTTCTTCAACTGCTCCAATGTAAATTCTTTGAGCACCAATAACTTCCGCCCAGGAAACACCAATGGCAATTAAATGAGCATTTCGAAATGGGACATAAGTATTTGGCACCGCGTCTTCTTCATTATTATGATTCTTAATTGTGAGATTATCATCAACTAAACTTGAGCCGCCTATTTTTCTCAAATAATCAATATCCACACTCAACGTACCGCTCGGTTTGTAAAATTTGGTTAAATTTTCAAAACATTCCAATTCTTTTAATTCGGTTTTTTGACCGTAATTAGCGTGTAAAAAATATATTTCATCACTTTCTTCTTTAGCAATAGCAGTTGTAACCAAGCTGTCCATACCGCCACTTAATAGTATGATTGATTTTATTTTATCCATTTTCAAATCCTCTATTTTTAATTTGACACATTTTGTATATATGATTTAATGTCAAATGGTTAGTTAGAAAAGCATTTATCGGTAGTTCCCGCATTGCCATAAAAATCTCGCGGAGGTTGTTATGGCTTTAGTAATAAATACAAATTTGTTGGCAAATTTTGCGTCCGGCAGTTTAAACAATATTTATAACAATTTATCAAAATCGGTGGAAAGATTATCAACAGGTTTAAGAGTAAATAATGCTTCCGATGATAGTGGTGCTTTGTTATTGAGTGAACAATTAAAATCCCAAATGACAGGTTATAAACAGGGAATAAATAACATTCAGGATGGTGTTTCTTTATTGCAAACAGCAGATGGAGCATTAAGTCAGATTGATATTGATTTGACAAGAATGAAAGAATTGGCGGAAGCTGCGGCAACCGGGACTTATGATGCTAATGATCGGTTGACTATGAATTCCGAATTTCAGGAAATGGGTGCCGAAATTGACAGATTAGCTTCTTCGACAACTTTTAACAGCATAAATTTATTGGACGGTTCACTTTCGGCTCATACAAGTTGGACATCTTCCGGTGGCTGGGTTAATCCTAATAACGGGGTCTTAATTCATTTTGGAAACGGAATTTCAAGAGCTAAAGATTATTATTATATCGCTTTACCGAATATGCAAACTACAAGACTATTTTCTAATCAATCGCTTTCCGTTTCAACCTCTGCCGCCGCTCAAAATGCAATCTCATACATAAACACCGCAATGATAATGAAGGAAAATGCCACAGGTTATGTGGGAGCTTTGGAGAATAGACTGGATACAACTTTAGGCGATTTGGAAATGAAATACGACACTTTGGAAAATGCCAGATCGAAAATATTAGATACGGATTACGCTACAGAAATTACTGATTATTTGAAAAATTTGGTTCTTGCTCAATCAGCAACTGCAATGTTAGCACAGGCAAATACTTTGCCACAATTAGCATTAACACTGTTGAAAAGTTCGGTATGATTTTGGGAAACCTAAGGTTTATTCTTTTTCAATATTTAGAATAAGATTTTTAGTAGGAATTTTTGGAACGTGATGAATATCTTTTTCATCTCTCCAATATTTCAAATTTTTTGAAGCAACCTCGAGCTGAACTTTTTCAATAGGTTTTCCTAAAGCGATAACGTAAAGGATTTTATAAATGTCATCAATCTCCATATCTTTTTGCAATTTTTCTTTATCAATAGAAGCAAAAATGCATCCGCCCAATTTTTTTTCGGTAGCTGAAAGCATTATTGTTTGCATCGAAATACCGGCATCACAAAAAGTGTAATTATTTATATTCTTTGATAAAATAATTATGAAAGCGGTTGGTCTTTCGGATGGAATTGGTCCATCCCAATTCGGTAAAGAAGCTGCCCATTTTAGTGATGAAAATATTTTTGTATTGTTTTGTTCATCATTATAAATTAGATATCGAAGAGTTTGGGTATTTCCGTGAGATGCGGAAAAATGAGCATTGTCAATCAAATCAATTAAATCATTTTTAGATATTTTGTAAGTTGAATCAAATTTGCGATAAGTTCTTGTTTTTTTGATAATATCCTTAAAAGCCATTTTCCCTCCTAAATAATGTTCTTAAAGTGAAACATTGTGCATAAAAAAAAGGGGAATAAATCCCCTTAAAAAAACTCCATCTATTTTCTCAGTCCGAGAGCTTTAAGAATTTTTCTGTAACGTACAACATCGTTTTTTTTAAGATAATCAAGGTGATTTCTTCTTTTACCGATGATAGTTAACAAACCACGTTTAGTATGATAATCCTTTTTGTGAATTTTCAAGTGTTCTGTTAAATATTTAATACGTTCAGTCAATAAAGCAATCTGAACTTCGGGTGAACCAGTATCTGACTCATGGAGTCTAAACTCTGCCATGATAGCTTCTTTAGCTTCTTTGGATAATGCCATTTTGCACATCCTCCTTGTATATATTTTAAAACACAATTATTTTCTGTGTTTATTATGTAAAGAATTTTATTATTTAAGCTTTTGCATTCATGGCAATATTTCTAAATCTTGCCGGTGCAACACCGTGAGAAAGATGTAAAGCTTGTCCGGGTTCACCTTTTCCACATTGGAAAGTCCCGTGATATTGCCATTCTTCTTCGCCGCAAATTCTGTCACAAGCATTCCAAAAATCTTTTGTTATTCCATAATATGTAGGTTCTTTTACGATTCCGACAATTTCACCGTTTTTAATTTTCCAACCAATTTCTGTTGTGAATTGGAAGTTATTACGATTATCATCAATAGACCACGTTTTAGTATTATCAACAAGATATCCGTTTTCTGTTTCGGAAATCAAATCTTTAAGACTGCCTTTTCCCGGAGCTAAACAGAAGTTAGTCATTCTTACAAGTGGGAAGTTATCACCGGTAACGGCAATCATATTTGAACTGGGTTCCAGTCCTAATAAAGGAGCGATTTCTCTCGAAGTTTGTTGATCAACCAAAACACCGTTTTTAATAATATTAACTTTTTTACCTTCAATACCTTCATCATCAACAATGTGGAATCCCATACCGTTTTTATCGGAGGAATCACTGTAAATATTAACAATATCAGAACCATATTTGAAATTACCGAGCATATCAGGTTTGATAAATGTTTTTCCGGCGTAAGATATTTCTTTCCCGAAAATTCTATCGGCTTCAGTTGCATGTCCGACAGATTCATGAAGTTGGAGAGCTAAATGTCCGCCTCCGATAATGATATCTGCTTTCTCATGTTCAACAATTGGAGCTTTTAATAAATCGATAGCTTCTTTGATAACGATTTCGGAATTAGTTTCAAAATCCATTTTTTCCAAAGCTTCAAAACCTGCTCTTCTCCCTGCCATATGTCCGGGGAAAGTTCTTGAATATACATGATTTCCATCTGAAGATAAAACATTAAAGACGGGCTTTGTATCATAAACTAAAGAATCTACGAATGTGTTTTCAGTATTTGCATAAATTTTATATTGTCTAAAAAATTCTGAATAAACATAAGAATGAACAATTTTATCATTGGTTGTAAGTTTTTTAGCAATCTTTCCCAAATAATTAATTTTCTCGTCATCTTTCATCAAAAAGGGATCTTTTTCCGGTTTGAAAAAATAACTGCCGGTAATTGCTTTGTGGGGAGATAATTTAATTTTATCTCTTCTGAAAATACTGCCGGTTTCAGCGTTTTTGATTGCTCTTTTCATTGCTTTTTCGATGGAAGTTTTATCAAATTTATTGGTTCCGGCAAATCCCCAAGTTCCGTTAATTAATACTCTAATTCCGAGAGAAATATCATCAAAATTTTTACTTATGGATTTGAATCCTCCATTTTCAAAATAAATAAATTCATTGTCTTGGGAAGTTAATCTCACATCTGCAAATTCAATTTTTGGAAGATTCAATTTATTTATGATGTCATATACTAATTTTTTCATTATTTCTCCTAAATAGTCTTTGTTGATGAAGTTATGTTGAAATTATTAACTTTAACATGTGGCATTTTTATCAAAGAAATATCAAATTCTCCGTAATTTTCACTAAAAGGTACAATACTTGATTTGTTCTCAATTTCAGTAATATTATTCAAAATATCTGAAATTTTTACGGTAAATCTTAGATTATTTACAACATTTTTTAATTCACCATTTTCAATCAAAAAGGTACCGTCACGAGTTAAACCGGTCAAAGAAGTTTCTTTTGGATTAATAAAATTCATATAATGAAGGCTTGAAATATAAATTCCGTGTTTAACTCCGGAAATCATTTCTGCCAAATCTTTATCACCTTCGTCCATAACGAGACAAGAGCCGTTAGCTCCATTTTCTTCCAAGCCTGTTTTATATGAATAATAATTATCAACCATAAAGTTTTTGAAAACACCATTTTTGATTAATTCTGTTTTTTGATAAAGATGACCGTTCCCATCATATTTGAAAGGAATAAGGTCGGGATCAGAAGGATTATCTGTCAAAGTAATATTTTCAGGGAAAATCTTTTCATTAATTTTACCTTCAAAAAAACTTTCTTTTTGATCTAAACTACCGGCTGTCATTCCGTAAGTTAAATAGGATAAATATTCCCCGATGCAACGAGGTGCAAGAATTACTTCATAATGTTTAGCCGGAAGATCGACCACTCCGAATTTGGCAGTTTGAACTTTGAGAATTAAACTTTCAAGAAATTTATCAACATCAAGTTTTTCTAATGAAACGCTACCAAAACTTTCTAAAACTGTTACTTGATTTTCTTTTGAAACAGCTTTAACTTCTAACATTATCGGAGAATAGGTTTCTGCTTTATTCAGTCCATTACTGTTTATGATATAGTTAGTTACGTTGTTTACTATAAATGTGCCGTAAATTTCAAAGTTGTATTTTTTTACCGCTTCGGAAATTTTCTGAAGTATTTCTATTTTTTGGGCTAAAGTTACATTTTCAACATTATTTACAACAGAATGTTCTTCGGCAATTCTCGTATCTTTTTCTAAATCAACAAAATCATTATCTTCAGGTAATGAGTCAATAATTTCTAAAGATTCAGAAATTTTTTCCTCAACTTTAACCAAATCAGGGTTTGACATTGCAAAACTGTAAGGTTTTTTATCTTTATATATCGAGACTTGAAGGTTTACATTTTCTCGCCGGATATTATAATTAATTTGGCTTTGGTAAAAACGCAGGAAATCAGTTTCCCAAGTTTGATAGCTAAAACTGATTTTAATATTATCATATTTTTTGCACAAATCCGCTAATCCGGTTCTCATTTTTTCAATCATAATGACTCCTTTTTTTTTATATTTTTATTTATATTTCGCTGTTAAGTTGTCAATAATATTATTGAAAGCATAATAAATTCTATAAATAATGGATACTGCTATTTTCTATGCTTATCGAAAACGTATTTGATATTTTAAGTCTTTATAGATTGTTAGAATTCATTTCAAGCGGTTCCGCTAATCTTTGAATAAAAAAAAGGAAAGAGTTTAATCTTTCCTTCTCAAATTAAATTATTGTGAATTAATCGTCGTCATCATCAAAATCATCGTCATCATCATCTTCTTCTTCGTCTGACATCCAGTCAGGGCAAAACAATAAATCCTCGCTATAATCCCAACCATCGACAAATTCCAAACCGTATTGCATTAAAAGGCTTTCTTCCCAAAGAGAATAATAAACAACTCCATCATCAATTTTATATACAAGAACAGGATGACTGTATTTTCTCAAATTATATTTTTCATTATTAATTAATTGGAAAAAATCTATAATTTTTTTCCGATCTTTTTCTGTTTTCATCATTTTAAAAAACTCCCGAATTTATAGTGAGAAAGAGTATTTGAATCCTAAAGAAATTCCGTTAAGGTCATAATCTTTGATATTACTCAGATTCTCATCAGTTGCACTAACTTTTCGAGAGGTGTTTGTGACGTCCAGAAAAATATTTGTATTGTTTAACAAATTATATTCGATTCCAAATCCAAGATTGAGGATTTTATCTTTTCTCCCGCTGTGAATCGGGTCTAATGATTCATATAAATCTGTTGTAAAATAGCGTTGTTCAAAAGATGCGGAAGCTTTAATTCTCAGGTATTTAGGGAACAACTTTTTAATTTTTTTTGATTGGATTTTCAAAGAATAGATATTACTTTCGTATTGGGGATCTCTGACATATCCTGAATAACTTTCCGGTGATAAAATAGAATCGTTACCTTCAAATTTTATATAAGAATATTTCATTTTTAAATAAAACGGTTTGAATGAATGTTTAAATCCCAAGCTACCCGAAAGTTTATTGCCGTCATATTCGGTGAAATATTTATTATAGTAGAGTTGAGCAAAAGATGCGTCAAATAGGATGAAATTTTTACCGTTGATTTTATAAAAGCCGTTCATTGTATATTTTTGTTTATCATATTGATAATCTTCATATTTTCCGGTTCCGTCATGATCTATATATTTGCGGACAAATATTTTAGGATAATATGAATAAGAATAAGTCATGCTTAATTTATCCAAATATTTTTTACTTATTCCAATCTTAAATGAAGTAGTCGATTTCAGATTATTTTCAATAAAATTATGCTGATGAACAGAGAAAAACGGTGATATTTTGAAATTCTTAAATTTTAATTTTCCGGAAACATTAAAGTAGGAATTTATTATTAAATCATCTTTTGTTTCGATATAAGAAAAGGCATTATTTCCGTCATTAAATTTATCAATATCTTGTGATGAAAGATGATACGGATTGTCAGTATATTTAGTAGATACTCCGAAGCTTATATTGGTTTTGGCATAAATAAATGTGGAGAAAATCATCATTAAAAACAAAGGGTAAATTTTTTTCATATTAATTCCTATTATTTATTTAATCTGAAGAATATTTCTGTGTCTGAAATCGGTTGAAAAGTCAGAACGTGTTTTCCTGAAGATAGACTAATCGTAAACTTTTTACCTCGAGAAAGAGGTTGTTTATGCAAAGAATATTTTTTGGAAATCTTTTGAGGGATAGAAATTGTCTTAACTTTTTTCCCATCAATTAAGATGTTGAATTTAACTTCATTATTGGGATTTAATAAGGATTTTGCGTAACCGATAATTTCGCCGTTAATTCCGTTCAAAGTGTAAATTACGGGAATTTTTTTATTTCCACCAAAGAAAGTAATTCGTTTTTCAGAAGAAATATTTTTTATGAAAACAACATTTTTACTTTTAGATGCTTTGTAGCTTTTAGTAGAGATTTTTTTCTTGCTTTCTCTAAATATCCTAAAGTAAGCATTGCGGTTATTCGTATTAATTCTAATAAGATGTTTACCGGGATTGAGATTTAGTTTTATCGGTTCAAAAATCCAATATTTTCCAACTTGTTTTTTGGGTGCAATTGTGTAATTTTTGGCAATATTATCAATTGCGATTGTAAAAGACACAGGCTTTCCTTCTTTTTTTTCGATAATTTCCACTTTGATGATTTTTTGTCGTGAAATCTCAATTGAAAGAAAATCATCTTTTTCAGATCGGTAGAAATAATATTTTTTCTGACCTTGCTTAATCAGACGTTTTGTCCCTTTTTTGATAAATTTAAGAGGTGTCCATTTTTGATTATTTGCAGCGAAAATATTCAAAGTAAAAATCAGGATGAGTAGAGTTAAATATTTTTTCATTTATAACTCCTGATCCGGATCAATGATATTATTTACGATATGTCTCTGTTTTCTATCGATACTAATTAAAACAAAAATAATGATTAGCAGGATTGTCAAACATACGGAAGCAACAGTTACATTAAGTATTTTAGATGAGAATATTTTACCGACTCCGACTTTTGGAATTGATTCCGGAGCGATTTCCAAATCATATTTTTTTGCCAAATCGTTTGCTCTGTAAACGTGAATAATCGGAGTATTTTTCATCGCGAATTTCATAATAACATTTTCTTTAGGAAGTTTTTTATCAGCCAAATTAAAATGAACACCGGTTTTTATGATTTTTGCAGTAAGATAATTCCCAACATTTGTTACGCCGGTTCCGATGTTTATGAAAGCTTTGATTTTTTTATTTTTAGGAACATTTTCCAAATAAATCTTCATTCGTTTATTGATATTTTCATCCAAAGATTTTTCTTTAATAAATTCTACATTATTGCGTTTTATAGCTTCTTCAATTAATTTCCTTCCTTCTGAAGATAGTCCGCGTCCGATATCTTTACCGCCACCAAGACTGGCAGCAACGCTTTTGAAATTTATCAATTTATGTTTGTATAAAACCGATTCCATATCTAAAAAAGTAAAATCCTCTCTATTCGCTCCGAATTGAGAAGAGCCTACTGAAGAAATAATAATAGGATGCAGTTTCAGAGTTTTAATTGCTGCATATAAAGCTAAATTTTCTCCGGGGTTTGCACCGGTCAAACCAACTGCAACGTAATCACCCTTTGAAAGTTTTGCTTTTTTTAATAATGAAACAAAAGCTGCGGAGATATTTGGATTTAAAGCCGTTAGTTTATCGGAAATGATTCCCGGACTTGTAGTAATTTCGCTATAATTAAGTCCGATTAATCCTGTTTGATTGGGGTCATTTGTCTTATCGATTTTCAAATTTCTTTTAATAGCTTCTTCTTTCAGAATAGATAAAAAGTTATTCATTAGCTTTGCTGATTCAATTTTTTTATTATAGTGTTTTGCTTTTACAATACGATGACTTGTCTGAGAAATATAAAATAATCCTACAGAAAAAATAGCCATTACAACTAAAGTCCATAATGATCTTAATGATGGTCTAAACATTAAAACTAACCTCCCCACCGGAAATGATTGTTAAAATTAATCTAACAATTACTGCGGCAATTAACATTACGGAAATAGTTTTTACAACGCCTTGTCTTTCCATCCAATTGGCAATTAATCCCGGGATAATGTATCCGATTGATTGAAGGTCTAAATCATAAATTGAGAGACTTCCAAAAACTATATTTCTTGATAACCATCCGAAAATAAAACCGAATAAAATTGCGAGAACCATTCTTCTCTTTCCATATAACAGCGTAAACATGGAAATAATTTTAATTACACCTAAAGTAAGTAAACTAACTAAAAGAGTTCCGATAATTTGCATAGGATGATCCAAATACATTGCAATATATCCGGGGACAACAATTCCACCGGCAGATGCACCTAAAAGTTCATTAAAAAGTAAGCTGATTATTACACCAAGCCCAACAGCAGCCTCGACCATTTATTTACCTCCCAAGGATTTTTCTTTGAAATATTTTACTATTTGACCACCATATTTTCTAGCTCCGGCAATATTTCCGATTCCGACAATATGTGATTCTTTTATGGTTAATTCTTTAATTTTATCAAAAAGGATATTTGTTTCCAATTCCCCCAATTCTCTCAATTTTTTTTCATCAATTTTTCTTTTCAAAGCATCTTTATAAAGCTGTTCGGTTCTTTCTCCGGTTAGAAGCAGATAATCAAAATCCAATTCTGCACAAACATCAAGAAGTTGGATTGAACGAAAATATCTGTCCGCTCTGGAATTTAAAATAATGATTTTTTGTTGTCCGGATTTAAGATGACTGATGATATTGAGCCAAATCATTTTTGTTGAATCAGGATCATTGGCAGCGAAAACATTATAAAATACAATTTTTTTATTATTTTCTTCGACTGTATATTTTTTCAAAGCACCCGGATCCGGTTGCATTTCCTGCATTCCCTTTAGAGCAACATCTCGCGGGACTCCAATTTTTTTACAGATTTCCAAAGATAAAGCAACGTTATCAGGATGTTCAATATATCTAAAACCTTCCATTTCTTCAGGAGATATTTCGGTTGGTGAGATAGAGTGAATTTCCGTATTTCTTTTTTTAGCTACATCTTCCATTGTTTTAAATTGTTCACGTTCTGAAGTATAGCAAACGCCATTATCCGGAATAGTATTACACAAACATTTTGTAACGCTCTCAATTGTTTCTCCCATCAAATCAAGATGGTCCAAGCGAGAATTTGTTATAACGGAAATTGTGGATTGAACAAATTTTCTCTCAGTTATCCATTGTAAAACAGGATTTACAGCCATACATTCAATAACGATAGCATCCGGATTTTTTGCGGCAGCATAGCGAAAAATATATTTTTGTTCAATGATATTTGCACCTGCTAATCTAATAATTGCCGACTCAGTTCCATCTTCATGAATTACTCTTGGAAGAGTTCCGGTTGTTTTTGCAATAGTTTTCAATCCTCCGGCTCTCAAACCGGCTGAAATTAATCTGGTAACACTTGATTTTCCACGTGTACCGTTTACATGAACTCTGACAGGGATTTTTTTTATATTTCTATAATGCCTTAAATATTCAATAATCCAGAAGATTATCAAAGCGAGAGTGGCAAAAATTAATATCAGCATATTTATTCCTTCTACTTTTTAAGTAAACAAATGCAATTATCGTTCCTAAAAAAAAAGATTGCTTATAAATGAGCTATTGATAATTTACAACTAAGGTAGTTTAATGAAAAAAATAATAATTATATTCTTTATCTTCGTATTTTTCAATAAGTTATTGGCTTTTAATCCTCTTTCAGGGAATTTTGCCGATGACTATCAATATCAATTATTCCGTTCTTGGATAGATTTCGGGCAATTCCCCTCTGATAATCCCGCTTTTATGTCAAAAAATGAAATTGTTTCTTCTTATCATAATTCCAAAAAAGATAGTGTAACAATAATTTTCTCAATGAAAAAAGAACTTATTGTCGGGATGTCAGAAATGTTCCAAAATCCCTTTCCAAAAAATAAAGATTGGCTTGAATATCAAAATGAAATTGGAATGTTTTTATTTAGATTAAACACAGACTCACCTAATTATCTTATTGATTTGATGAAAGATAAAAAATTTTCAATACAATTTCAAGGTTTAAAGTCAAGAGAAGCTCTTTTAAAGATTAAAACTGTGCAAAAAAAATCGGTTGTTCACTTAAAAAATATCTCGATTGAGGATAGTTTGAAGCCAAAAGTAACTCTCAAAACAAACATCGGAGTAATAGAATTATTCCTCAATAAAACACCTGATTTAATTTTAGAAACGTCTATGAAAAAGCAGAGAAATTTTTCTGCAAAAAAAGAAATTAAAACAAGAAAATTACAAGTTTCTAAAAAACAAGTTCAAACTAAGAAGATGTATTCAAAAATGTTCAATGATTTACAGGATAAAGATTTAATAGGTCTCGAAAAATTTATTATAGAGCATAAAAATGATAAAATTTATAATCAAATAATGAATAATAGAATAAAAGATTTAAAAAATTTTGTGAAAAACAATTTTAAGATAAATGAAGAAATTAACTTTGTCGAAGATAAAATTATCATTAGAAGGAAACGCTTCAAAGATTTTTCTGCCGACCTTGTATTTAGATTTGAAAAAGATGACGATGGATATTATCTTTATCCTGACAATGAGTTTAAAATGCAAGGTAATAATCTTATTATTGATGAAGAAAGAGTTAAGTTTTTTCAGATTGAACAAGCGGAAATAAATAAAATTATTCCGGCGATTTCTGAAATGATATTACTGCATAGAACAATTGGGACCAAATTATTTAATTTCCTGATTCACAATGATCAGGCAAATACGCTTTTGATATTAAATGGTAAAAAACGTAAAACATTTCATTTTAAAAATTATGCCACCCTTTTACTTTTACTGAATCAATATTGGGAGGATCGCGTTGTCTATTATAAGATTTTGAGTGTAAAAAAAGTTAACAACAACATTGAAATTGAAAGTGCATTAATTTCGCAAAACCAAGCCATTTCAGATTTTGCAAGTATTAAGATGCAATTAAATCATAATTTTAAAGTTGACTTAATTCAAGTTTCTTTATTTCCTGAAATAAAAAATTGATTGGAGATTAAATGAAGGTTAATGCTATGAAATGGATCCGTATTTGTATCTTTTTTATATTGCTTCAAAATATATTTCCACTCTATTCTTTTAACTCTTCAAATAAAAAATCAGTTCAAAATAATGAGAATTCGCCATTTGATGATAAAATCAAAATTGCCACAAAATTGGTCGGTAAAATTGATGATAACGCTTTTGATTATTGCAAGAAGCTGTTAGCTGAAGTTCCTGAAGAAAAATATCCCGAGCAAAAATCTAAAGTGGCGGGGTTATTAGGTTCAATTTCTAGTGCAAAAAATGATTTTTATAATGCTAAAAAATATTATCATCTTTCGAATAAATATAATACAAAAAAAGAGATCTTTGCTTCCAATTGGTCGGAACTGGGTGTTATTTATTATAACTTGTACAAGCCGGACTCTTCTTATTTTTATTTGAATAAATCTATGGAATTGGCTAAAAGTTTGAAAGATTCCACACTTATAGCAAAAAATTATTTTAGATTTGCTATTATGTATGCTAAATCAGATGATATAAAAAAATCAATTATTCTCTCAAATAAAGCGATCAAATATTATAAAACTCATTTTCTTTATGATGATTTAATTGCAGTCAAGATTCACCTTGCCGGATGTTATCAAAAAATATCGGATTATGAACGTACAATAAAAATATATTTGGAAACACTACAATTAGCTACAATAAAAAAAATCAATTCTAAAATACCTGTGATTTATAATAATCTTGGGATTACATATTTCTATCTAAAAAATTATGATAAAGCTTTGGATTTTTTCAATAAAGCTTTGAATCTAAAAACAGGCAAAAATAATGAGAAAAGAGCGAGTACTCTTCATAATATTGGTATGATTTATAGAAATATAGAAGATTATTCCAAAGCAATCGATTATTATAATCAGGCATTAAAAATTAGAATAAAGGAAAAAGATACCTTAAAAATTGCCGCTAATTATATTAATCTCGGCAATGTTTATCGTGAACAAAAAAAGGCAAAAAAAGCTTTAGAATATTTCAAAAAGGCTTATAGTTTGAATAAACATTTTAAAAATACTACTCTTGAAATTAGTGCTTTAAGTAATTTTGCTCTGATTTACTCTTATTTAAAAAATAATGCATTGGCTGAAAAATATATTGAAAAATCGCTAAAATTGGCCAACAAACAAAGTTCTAAAAAAATTAAAGCCACAACTTATAAAATAGCGTCTTATGTTTTTAGTAAAAATGGTGATTATGAAAAGGCTTTGGAATTTTACAAAGAATATAATAAGATCAACAATGACATATTTTCTTTAAGGAAATCAAAACAAATTGCTAATATGCAAATTAAGTACGAAACTGAAAAGATTGAGAATGAAAACAAGGTCTTAAAAGCTCAAGAACTTCTTAAAACAGAGACTTTGGCGAAAAGCAGGACCTTAAATATCAGTCTGATTGGATTTTTGTTATTCTCTCTGGCAATAGTTATCATTCTTATTCAAAAATATATTTATTCTACGCGAGCCAAAGCTATTATTGAAAATGAAAAAAATAAGGTTATTCAGATTATTAAAAATATTCTTCCTGCCGACGTTGCCGATGAGATAATTGAAAGTGGAACTTATCGAGCCAGAAAATTTGCCAAATCAGCCGTATTGATTACTGACTTTGTTAATTTTACCCAAATTTCATCTAAACTTCCTCCGGAAACAATGATTAATGAACTTAATGAATTGTATTCTGCCTTTGATAATATTGCCGAAAAATATTCTTCGGAAAGAATCAAAACGATTGGTGATGCCTATTTCGCAGTAAACGGACTTTCAGAGTCAAATCCATATTCATTAGAGAATATAGTAGAACTCGGTTTGGAAATGATGGAATTTCTCAAAGCAAGAAATAAAAAAAGTGAAATAAAATGGGAAATAAGAGTTTCTGTTGTGAGTGGAGAAATTATTGGGGGAATTGTCGGTATAGATAAATATCTTTTTGATGTTTTTGGTAATACGATAAATCTTGCTTTTAGATTAAACTCTGTTTGTGATCCGATGCAATTATTTGTTTTAGAAGAAGATGCTGATAAATTAAAAAATATTTTCAATTGTAATTTCGTGGGATCATTTCTATTAAAAGGGAAAGGATATCACAATTTATATTCAATTGAAAAATATCATTTTTAACTTTCGCTCTCAGTATTTTCATAAAAAATTAGGTAAGGATATTATTCTGTGACAAAAAAAATCAAAATAAAAACAAAATGGGCAGTTATCGTAAACCCGAATGCCGGTAAAACATGCAAAAACCACCATATAGGAAAATTGAAAAATTTACTGAAAAAATATTCTTTTCATTTCAAATTATTCATAACCGAAAATTATCAACACGCCTTGCATCTTTCTGAAGAATTAGTCCTTGATGGATATAGAAAAATTATTGCAGTCGGCGGAGATGGCACGATTAATGAAATTGTAAACGGAATAATGAATTCCAAATTGAACAATGATGTTATTTTAGCATTTATCCCTTCCGGAAGTGGGAATGATTTTGTCAGAACGATAGGAATTCCTAAAAATTATGAAAAAGCAATAAAACTTATCAAAGAAAATTTTCAAAAACCAGTGGATGTGGGACAATTAAATAATCAATATTTTATTAATACTTTAGGAATTGGTTTTGATGCAAAAATTGCTAAATCAGCGAATAAAATAAAATTTGTCGGCGGAATTTTGAAATACATTTTAGCTTTATTAGAAAATTTAAAAAATCCGGAAACATACAATCTGGCTTTCAAAACAGATAATGATTTATTTCGAAATGAAACAATTCTTTTGTCGGTAGGAAATGGTAAATTTAGCGGAGGTGGATTCCCTTTAACTCCGGAAGCTTCACCGTTTGATTCAAAGGCGGATATTTGTTTGGTCAGTAGTATCTCTAAATTTGAATTAGTAAAATCACTACTTATGGTTTTAAGAAGCAAACATAAAAACCATCCGGCTGTGGATATTTTTCAAGCAAAAGGAATTGAAGTTAAATCGGATCGCGATGTTGATATTTATATTGATGGTAAAATTCCTATTCTTGAAAATTATCGAAGATTTTCAATAAAAATTTTGCCAAAAAGAATCAAAATAATTGTACCTAAGGAAAAATAATATGACAAATCAGCTTGATTTATTTGAAACTATTCGCAAAACAGATATTCCTTTAGCAGAAAGAATTAGACCTGATAAAATCGAAGATATTCTCAATCAAGAAGCGTTGTTGTCTGAAAATTCGATTTTGAGAAAAATGATAGAAGAAGATTCTTTTTCGTCCTTTATTCTTTGGGGACCTCCTGGTTGTGGAAAAACGACAATAGCAAGATTAATCGAACAAAAAACGAAGCATAATTTTATCTCATTTAGTGCCGTATTTTCAAGCATAAAAGAGATTAAAAGTATCATGAAAGATGCTCAATATGATATGCAATCTCGCGATATTAAAACAATCTTATTTGTGGATGAAATTCACCGATTTAGCAAATCTCAACAAGATGCTTTTTTGCCTTATGTTGAATCCGGAGCGATAATTTTAATCGGGGCAACTACAGAAAATCCTTCTTTTGAAATAATTTCTGCTCTTTTGTCTCGGTGTCATGTTTTTGTTTTGAATTCATTGAAAAATGAGGGGATAAAAAAAATATTAATTTCAGGGATTAAATCTATAAATCCCGCTATCTCTTATCCTGACAATGTCTTAGATTATCTTAGTCAACTCTCGGGAGGAGATGCCCGTAAAGCTTTGAATAATTTGGAATTGGTGATGAAATACCCGGTTCAAGAAATCAATATTGAAAACATTCCCAAAATTCTTACACAAAAAACTATGTTTTATGATAAAAATGGCGAAGAACATTACAATGTGATTTCAGCTTTACATAAATCTTTGCGAGGGAGCGATGTACAAGCCGGATTATATTGGTTGGCGAGATTGCTGGAATCCGGAGAAGATCCGAAATATATTGTCAGACGGTTAATTCGATTTGCTTCAGAGGATGTTGGATTAGCAGATCCAAACGCTTTAATACAGGCAATTGCCGCCAAAGATGCAGTTATGTTTTTGGGGATGCCGGAATGTTCGACAGCTTTATCTCAATTGGTTGTATATTTAGCAACCGCACCGAAAAGTAATGCCGCTTATATAGCTTACAAAAGTGCCAAGAAAGATGCTTTAAAAACTTCACATTTACCGGTTCCATTAACAATTAGGAATGCTCCTACTCAATTGATGAAAAAATTGAATTATGGGAAAGACTATAAATATTCTCATGATTTTGAAAATGGATATTCATATCAAAGATATTTTCCGGATGATTTAGATGAAAAAATGTATTATTCCCCATCCAAATTTGGGTTTGAAAAAGAGATTCAAAAACGCCTTGATTGGTGGGATAGTCTAAAACAAAAAAAAGAATAAGGTAATCAATTTCACTTTTTTTAGTTATATTCAAAGTAGAAAAAGATTTTAATTAAGATTTTAATAAAAAAATACTTTACGTATAAGTTGATTTCTCATTTAGGTGATTAATCAAAGAAATTCTTCGGAGGATTTATGTTTTTCAATAGGAAAAAAATATTTTTCCCAATAATGCTTATGTTATTATCAATAAGCTTTTTATCAGCAAATAATATTATTCTGAAAATTAATATTAAAGGGAATAGGAATATTGAGACAAATCTCATTACTTCCGTTCTAACTTTCGGGGTCGGTGATGAATTGGATCAAGAGAAAGTTAGCAAATCAATAAAAAATTTATATAACTTGAATATCTTTTCCGATATTACTGTAGATGCGGAACCATTGGAGTCCGGTGTAGAAATTGATATCGCTTTAAAAGAATTCCCAATCATTAATAATATCAAAATCGAGGGGAATAAAAAACTTTCTGATGATAAGATTGAAGAATTAATGACAATTCATAAAGAAAGTTATTTGGCACCTTATCTTGAGAAAGAAACTACAAGAAAAATAAAAGAAGAATATCGAAAGAAAATGTATAACCTTGCTAAAATCAATTATAAGACTAAGAAAATTGATGCTACTCATGTTGATTTAATAATATCTATTGAAGAAGGTAAAAAGGTTTCTATTAAAAAAATAGATATTTTGGGTAATAAACAAGTCAAAACAAAAAAAATATTAGGATTAATGAAAACTAAAAGATCCAGTCTTTTTAGGTCAGGGAAATTTGAAAAAGATAAATTTGAAGCTGATCTTGATAAAATTATTTCCTATTATAATAAAAACGGATTTATGGATGCCAGAATTGTTTCTCATCAAATTGACAATATCAATCCGACTTCTTTGAAAATTACCATCGTTATTTCGGAAGGGAAAAAATATTATTTTGGGAAAATTACAGTTGAAGGAAATAAAAAATTTCCGGATGAGACAATTATCTCAAAATTCAGATTTAAAAATCACGAAGTTTTTAATCAGGAAAAATATCAAAAACAACTGACCGAAGTCTATTCATTATATCATGAAGAAGGTTTTATTTATGCTAAATTTGATCAGGAATTTATTAAAAACGGTGATATCGTAAATATAAAATTAAAAATTACCGAAAATGTTCGAGCCAAAATTCATAAAATCTTAATATCGGGAAATAAAAAAACTAAAGAAAAAATCATTCGTCGCCAACTTGCAATTTCACCCGGAGATTATTTCAGACAGTCAAAAATAGTTAAATCTCAGCAAAATATATACAATATGGGATTTTTTGAGCCTGACATCGCTCTCGATTATCAACCGATTAATTCAAAAGGCGATATTGATTTATCTATCAAAGTTAACGATAAAACTTCAGGAACTGCAAACGGTGGAGTTGGTTATAATAGTCAGGATCATTTTGTGGGACAATTTACAATTTCTCATAACAATTTATTTGGTAATGCCTGGAAATCAGCATTAAAATGGGAATTTGGAGGATCGACTCAAAACTTTACTTTCTCATTTACAAATCCTTATCTTTTCGATTCAAACACTTTGGCAGGATTCCATATTTATGACACAAATAAAGAATGGAGCTCATTCAATTATAAACTTCAGACAGTCGGTGGAGGAATTACTCTCGGTCGGAGTTTATATTTGTTAAATTATTCTAAAATGACAATTGGATATTCTTTATATACAAAAAAATATCAAATTATCGACAAAAGCGAAACAGATATCTCAGACAATTTGACAAGATTAGATAGTCTCGGATGGCAATATACAAGTTCCGTAAACGTCTCATTCTCAAGAGATTCAAGAGACAATTTCTTTTTTCCAACAAATGGTTCCCAGTTATATTTGTACTCCGAAATTGCCGGAAAAGCATTGGGCGGAGATTTTAATTATTTTAAGCAAATCGCTCAAGTAAGTTGGTACACAAAACTTATCTGGAAATTCTCTCTGAGAAATAAATGGAGATTTGGATACGTTACCGGTTTAGGGAATAATAACACAATTCCACCGGATATTAGATTTTATTTAGGTGGAACCGGACCTGACGGGATTCGTGGTTTTGCCGATCGTTCTATTGGACCAAGTGATGGCGGTTTACGTGAAATTATTTATTCTTCGGAAGTTGCATTTCCAATTGCCGGTGAACAAATTATCGGTTTAGGATTTTTTGATTCGGGAAATAGTTTTAATAAATTAGAAAATTTCAATTTTCTTGATTTTAAAAAAGGAACCGGAGTTGGAATTCGCGTGAGAAGTCCTTTCGGTTTAATAGGTTTTGATTATGCCTATAATTTGAATGATAAAAAATGGGAACCGCATTTCCAATTCGGAACAACGTTTTAGAAAATTGTAGAGACGCACGACTGTGCGTCTCTCTACGTGCAATCCATCCAAACCATTTTCATCGTTGGGTTTATTTTTTAATTGTTCCTATATTACAATGGTATGTATTTGATTGGGCATTAAAATAAATTCATCCAAAAATAATTCATTTCGTATTTTGAACAATTTCAACCACTATATTTCCACAATTTTTCCATAATCAGATAGAATCATTTTATCATTTCCGTAGAGACGCACGACTGTGCGTCTCTACGATGAAATTTTTTTGGTATTATTTTATTTTAAAATCTTATTGTTTCTATTTGATAACATAAAAAAAGCCCCGTCAATTGACGGGGCAGATTTTTTATAATCCTTGATAAATTGCTTTAACTTTATCTAATTTATCTTTAACTTCTTTAAATTTCATTTTTTCTTTTTCAAGAATTTTTTCGGGAGCG
>JAMOQM010000074.1 GCA_027064005.1 Candidatus Cloacimonadota bacterium
AAAAAAGCCCCGTCAATTGACGGGGCAGATTTTTTATAATCCTTGATAAATTGCTTTAACTTTATCTAATTTATCTTTAACTTCTTTAAATTTCATTTTTTCTTTTTCAAGAATTTTTTCGGGAGCGTTTTTAAGAAATTTTTCATTTCCCAATTTACGAGATATTCCTGAAAGTTCTTTTTCCAATTTAGCCATTTGCTTGTTGAGTTTAGCTTTTTCTTGTTCAAGATCAACCAGATCGCCGAGTGGAAGGAAAATTTCGATATTACTTGCCACTGCTGCAATTGAGCCTTGAGGTTTTTCTAAATTAATTTCAGCAATAATTTTTTCTACTTTTGCTAATTTCTTAATATAGTTGCTGTATTCATCCAAAAGGTTTTTCTCTTCATTGTTGTTAATATTCAGAAGGATTTCAACATTTTTAGCCGGAGAAATATTTACTTGTTTTCTCAAATTACGAATAGCGGAAATTATATTTTGAATTGTTTCCATATTATGATCAATTTCTTTATCAACCTTCATTTCAGAAAATTCGGGGAATTCCGCAATAACCAAAGCTTCCTCATTCATCGGGAAATAGGTTTTAATTGTTTGCCAAATTTCTTCAGAGATGAAAGGCATCAGCGGATGTAAAAGTCGCATCGATTGTTGAAGAATATCTAATAAAATATATTTCGCTGTTAATTGACCTTCAACATCTTCATCATTATAAATTCTTGCTTTTGATAATTCTAAATACCATGAACAAAATTCTTTCCAAATAAAATCCATTATTTGTTGAGCGGCATCGTTCAGTCTTAAATTTTCATAATTTTCACGAACCGATTTAATAGTTGAATTCAATCGACTATAAATCCATTTATCGCTTAATTCCATTTTTAGAGAATCTTTAGCCGGTAACCCTTCAATTTTTTCAACATTCATCATAATGAATCTAAAGGCGTTCCAAATTTTATTCGCAAAATTTCTTCCTGATTCAATTAACGAATTAGAATAATAGCTATCCTGACCTTTTGGAGTATTGAAGATCATTCCAAACCTCAAAGCGTCTGCTCCGAATTCATCAATAATATGAATAGGATCCGGTGAATTTCCCAAAGATTTACTCATTTTAATTCCCTTCTCATCCAAAACCATTCCATGTAAATAAACAGTGTCAAAAGGAATTTTATCCGTGAATTTTAAGGTGGACATTATCATTCTTGCTACCCATAAATAGATAATTCCGGGAGCGGTTACAATTAAATTTGTCGGTAAAAAATATTCCAAATCTTCCGTCTTATCCGGCCATCCTAAAGTTGAAAAAGGCCATAACCAGGATGAAAACCAAGTGTCGAGGACATCTTCATCTTGATGTAATTTTGTGCTTCCGCATTTTGGACATTTTTCCGGCATTTCTTTGGAAACAACCATTTCACCGCATTCATCACAATAATAAGCAGGAATTCTGTGTCCCCACCAAATCTGACGAGATATGCACCAATCGCGAATATTATTCATCCAATGAAGATATACTTTTGTCCATCTTTCCGGTTGGAAGGAAACCTCTTTATCGTTTACAACTTTGATTGCTCTTTCAGCCATTGGTTTCATTTTAACAAACCACTGATTTGACAAATAAGGTTCGATAACAGTATCGCATCGATAACAATGTCCAACAGCGTGATTATGATTCTCAACATGGTCGAGAAGATCTTTTTCTTCTAACATTTTAATGATTTTTTCGCGGGCTTCATATCTGTCCAAACCGGCAAATTCTTTACCTGAATTTTCATTCATTTTACCATGGTCGTCAATTACAACAAGGTTTTCCAAACTATGTCTTTTCCCGATTTGGAAATCGTTCGGATCATGAGCAGGCGTAATTTTTACGCAACCGCTTCCGAATTCCAAATCTACATAATCATCAGCAATAATTGGAATAATTCTGGAAGTAAGAGGTAAAATTAATTTTTCGCCGACCAAATCAGTGTAGCGTTCATCTTTAGGATTAACCGCAACTGCCACGTCTCCGAGCATTGTTTCCGGGCGAGTTGTAGCGATTGTGATATATCCTTCTTTGTTAGCAAAAGGATAGCGAATGTGCCACAATTTACCATCTTCGTCAACGTGGTCAACTTCATCATTAGCCAAAGCAGTGTGGCATCTCGGACACCAATTTATGATATATTTTCCTTTATAGATTAAATCTTCTTCGTAAAGTTTTACAAATACTTCTTTAACAGCTTTTGAAAGTTGTTCATCCATCGTAAAATGTAATCTCGACCAATCGCAAGAAGCCCCGAGTTTTTTTAATTGTTCAAGAATTCTTCCGCCTTTGGCTTCTTTCCATTCCCAAATCATTTTAATTAATTCTTCTCGTCCGATATCATATCGAGATTTACCTTGTTTTGCCAATTCCTTTTCAACCATATTTTGAGTTGCAATTCCGGCGTGATCTGTTCCGGGAATCCAAAGTGTTGGAATGCCGTTCATTCTTTTATATCTAATCATAACATCTTGAATTGTGTTATTCAAAACGTGTCCCATATGTAATATTCCGGTAACATTTGGAGGCGGAATAAGAATTGTGTAAGGTTTTTTATTAGGATCTTTCTTCGGTTTAAAAAATCCTTTCTCCATCCAATATTGATACCATTTATCTTCGATATCGTTAGGATTATAAGTTTTATTAATTTCCATTTTATCTCCTGTTTTGGTATAACTTTATATAATGTTTATGAGAGTCAAAAGCTAAATCGGGTAATTCATCAAAAGAAACGAATTTCGCATCTTCAGCATCATCACCTGCTTGTAATCTTCCTCCGACAATTTTCATCAAAAACCCAAAAGAAATAACTCTTTCGTAAATCGGTGAATAGCCGGTATAATAATCTAAAAATTGCTCGACTTTTCCATCCAGACCGGTTTCTTCTTTCATTTCGGCAACAGCCGCTTCTTCCGGAGTTTGGTCAATTTCGATATAACCACTCGGAAGAGCCCATTCGCCGGGTTTAGGTTCAAATTTCCTTTTGATAATTAATACTTCGTTTTTATTATTAATAATCAAACAGGCAGCTGCCGGGATAGGATTTAAGTAAATGATATATCCGCAATTAGGACAAATCGCTCTCACTTTATTTTCCCGATCTTTTTTGATTTCTAATCTTGTTCCGCATTTGACGCAGAATTTTTTATCTTGATATAATTCTTCAATATTTCTCATAAATTTAAGAGATTTTTTAGGGGATTGTTCGTCAAGTAAAACAAGGCTGAAATTTATTCTAAGTAAAAGAAAAATTATCTTTTGAAAAGAGATTGGGCGGTTTTTGACTAAAACAAGTTGGTTGACATAAATATTATTATTTTTTTTCTAATGAAGAGAATGAGCCGTTTTGAAATTATTGGAGTGTAAAATGATAAAATTAGAAAATGTTAAATATCAACATCAAGAAAAAACAATTCTAAAGAATGTTAATTTGACGATAGAAAAGGGGAAAAAATATCTTCTTTTGGGTCCGTCGGGTAGTGGGAAAACAAGTCTTTTAAAAATTATGAATAACCTTATCTCGGTTTCAGCCGGGGAAATATTTCTTGATGGTAAAAGTTATAATCAAATTAAACCATCACTTTTGCGGAAACAAATTTCTCTGATTATGCAAGATTCAATTCTTTTTGGAAAAGAGGTTAAAGACAATTTTGAATATCTTAACTCTTTGAATAATAATGAATTGTCAGAGGAAATGTTTCTGGAATTGTTGGATAAAGTAAAGTTGAACAAGGATTTTTTTCATAAGAATATTAATAAGCTTTCCGGCGGGGAAAAACAGCGAATTGCAATTATCAGGACAATAATGAACTCGCCGCAATTTATTTTAGCAGATGAACCATTCTCAGCTTTGGACAAATATCGAATTCAAATTTTGGCAAAAATCCTGGTTGATTTAGTTGATTCCGAAAATATCGGTTTGGTGGTTGTAAGTCATTATTTTGATGAAATCATTCATCTTTTTGATAAAGTCATTTTTATATTTAAAGGTGAGATTCTCTTTTTAGGTACTCCCGATGAGTTTTTGGAAAATAAAGATAATCATGTAACTAATTTTTTGGAAGGCAATAATGAATGAATATTTTAAAATAGATAATATGGGATTGATGATAAGTGTTTTTGCGATGTTTATCGTGATGTTGATCAGTAGTTTAAATCATTTGAAATTATCTAAAGAAATTTTTATTGGAACGCTCCGCTCGTTTTTTCAGCTTTTTTTGATGGGATTTGTTCTCAAATATACTTTTCAACATTCGCACTGGTACTATACTTTTTCACTTTTGATAATGATGATTTTATTCGCAACTTATGAAGCTTATAAACGAATTAAAATTAAGAATTATCAGCTTTTCCAATATATACTTTTTGCCCTCACAATTGGTTCCTTGATTCCGCTTTCCGTGATTTTTTATTTGGTAATAAAGATAAAACCTTGGTATAATATTCAGTTTATTATTCCAATTTCCGGAATGATTGTTGCCAATTCAATGACCGCTCTTTCTCTCGGATTAAGAAATTTCCTACAGGAAATCGAAACAAATCGTTTATTGATAGAAACTAAATTGTCTCTCGGGGCTACTTCTAAAAATTCAATTAAACCGATATTTCAAAAATCCTATTATAACGGGATTCTTCCTTCTATAAATTCTTTGATGGTTTTAGGAATTGCCAAACTTCCCGGTATGATGACAGGACAAATTCTGGCTGGAGTTTCACCTTTGGAATCGGTTAAATATCAATTGATGATTATGTATATGATATCATTTTCGACAGCTCTTTCTCTTCTAATTTTGTTGGAATTGAGCAAAAAAATTGTTTTTAATCAGCGGGAGCAAATTATTATTTAAGATTTGGTTTAATTGGTTTAATTCACGCATCTTCCCGAAAAATTAAAAATCACATAAGTTGACTCTTTCATTTTAAAGGAAATAAGTTTCATAAAAGTCGAGAAAAATTATACATTTATATGAGCCACCTATAATTTGTAAATTACAAAAAACCAAAAGTAGATTGCGAAAGTAGAACAATTTGCCAGATTGTTTATTTAATTCCCCAACCTGTTAAAATCTTTTTAGAAAGTAGAGATGTCCAATTTGGGCGTCTCTACTATTTTGAAAAATTTCGAGGGGGATACCAGCAAATTTTATAATTCTTGACATCGTTTCCCCTATTTTTGTTCTAAAAAAAAATTTGGAGAATAAAATGAGAGTCAAAATTTCACTATTATTATTGGTTTTACCGCTATTAATTTTTTCTAATACCCTAAACTTTTCGATTGCCACAAATTCAAAGAAATCGCTAAAAAGAATTTCACCGAATATCAAACCGAATACACCTATGATTGATGTTTACCACGCCAGAATTCTTTTACCTGCCGGGGAAGATTTCGACAATATCAACTTAACTTTTAAAAATCAAATAACTTCAAAAAAAAATGTCAAATTCGCGTCTCAGCAAATTCCAACTTCAATTGACAAACAAGATTTTACCGGAAATAACTCACAAAATTTATCAGGAATTTATCCAAAAATATCGCACAAAACTTTCGGTATTCAGATAAAAAACGGTTACGCAATACTTCCAATAGATATTTATTTCCAAAAATACGATATTGATTCCAAAAAGCTTCTATCTTATCAAAGTATTGATTTTCAGATTATTACAAAGAAGAGTCGTGATTTGAAAAATAAAGAAATTTTGACGATCAGTCATTCTCAAAAAATAAAATCTTATCTTAATTCTTTTATCCTAAATCCCGAAGAAATAGACTCTTATGCTTCTTTAATTTCTCAAAATAATTTTAGAAATTTACCGGATGCGTCCAATCCTTATAAAATGATAATTATAACAAATCAAGAAACTGTTCCGTTCTTTAATAATTTCATCGAATGGAAAAACGCTCAAAATATTACAACCGGAATTTTTACAACTGAAGATATTTATGAAAATTATGAAGGTGTTGATAATCCTGAAAAAATCCGCAATTTTATTTTAGATGCTTACCAAACTTACAACAATAGCGACACAAATCTGGAATATGTTTTATTGGGCGGTGATGATGAAATCGTACCTATTCGCGGAGCGGTTGGAAATGTTGGAGAAACTCACGATTACCATATTCCCTGCGATTTATATTATTCTTGTCTCGATGGAAATTGGAATGAAAACGGTAACAATCTTTGGGGCGAAATTTCTGACAATCCCGACCTTTTACCGGAAGTTTCAATCGGAAGAATTCCAGCTCAAACTCAAGCTGAATTTAACAACTACTTCCATAAAGAATATCATTATGTAGATGACACAACTTATTCTCAAAATATCGTTTATTTGCTCGGAGAAAATCTAAACAACAATCCTTTAACTTGGGGTGGAGATTATAAAGATGTCGTTGAACCTTCAATTCCGGATTCTTATCACAAGTATAAATTGTACAACAGAATTGGAAATTATAGTCCGGAGGCAGTTTACAACGTTATAAATCAAGGTCTTGGTGTAATAAATCATATGGGACACGCAAATTATAACTATCTTTTTGGATTAAACCCATCCTCACCTATGACAATGACAAACACAGAATACGGAATTGCTTATTCTCAAGGATGTTATCCGGCTGCATTTGATCAAGCAACCAGTGGTGATGCGGAATCTGTTGCCGAAAATTTCGTTTTCCAACCGGCGGGATTATTAGCATTTATCGGTAACACTCGATACGGATGGTATATGCCGGGAAATACAAACGGTGCTTCGGAATTTTTTGATGTAAAATACTTTGAAGCTCTTTTCCCTCAAAATATCAGACAATTAGGGAAAGCGTTAAATTATTCGAAAGTTGAATTATTGAATGAAACTTTGGATAATTCGGTGTTTAGATGGGTTTATTATGAAATGGTTCTTTTCGGAGATCCTTCGATGGAATTAAAATCCGCCGATCCATCTTTTCCAATGGTAAAACCGGAATCAATGGTGTTTGATGACTTTTCCGGTGATAATGACGGAGCAATTAATCCCGGTGAAGAAATTAATATTATCTATAACCTCAATAATGAAGAGGGCTGGAACGATGCTCAAGATGTTTACGGAATTATAACTATTGAATCGCCTGAAATTGAAACTATTGTTGATTCCGTATTTTTCGGAAATATTACCGCCGGAACTACTATTGATAATTCGGAAAATCCTTTTCAAATAAACGTTCCTGCAAATTGTCCTTTTGGAGATTATGATATTTCTTTAAGAATTCATTCTTCTGTTTCGGAAAATACTTTTTTTGATAGAACTTACCAATCATCTTTGCATGTTACTTTGAATCAAACTAATTGGCCGTGGAATAGTTCTTATGCAATTTCTACAGCCCAAGGTTTTTTCGATACCAATAATGACGGGATTAAAGATCTGGTAACTGTCGATACAAACGGTAATCCTCATGTTTTAAATAAGAATGCGGAAATTATTCAAGAAAGTAATACTTTGAATGAGAATATCTGGAAAAGTACCTCTTTTGCTGATTTTGATGGTGACGATATTCCGGAAGTTGTTATTGCAAGTCGGACAGGAAAAATTATTATTGAAAAACTTAACGGCGATATTTTGAGTGAATATGATACCGGAAATCCTCAATTAGTTACTCCAATTATTGGAGATTTTAACGGAGACGGTTCTCTCGAAATTGCCAGTATTGGACTTGACCATAAACTTAACGTTGTCGATTCAAATTGCAATCCTGCTAATAATTTCCCAATTAGTTTTGACGGATTAATTAATCACGAAATAGCTTGTGCTGATTTGAATAATGATGGGAAAAGAGAAATAATTATGGGAAGTTCCACCGGTGAATTATCCGCTATTAATTCTAACGGTTCAAACATAACAGGATTCCCGATAAATTTGAATTCCCCAATTGTTTCCGGAATTACAATCCTCGATAATAAAGACATCGTTGTCTCAACTGACGATGAAACATTATACCTTATTTCTCCAAACGGGGCAATCTTAGTATCAACCCAATTGGAAGGAAAAATTGCCGGTTCAGCAATTGTCGCAGATTTTAATAATGACCAGATTCAAGATATCGCACTTATTGATATTTTGGGAAACCAATACATTTTTGACCGGAATTTGAATTCTCTTTCAGGATGGCCGATTGCAACAAACACATTTTTTACAAATCCGCCTTTAGCTGTTGATATTGATAATGATGGTCAAATCGATCTTGTTTCATTCTCATCACAAAGTAATTTATTTGCATTTCATAATGATGGAACTCCCCTCGGATTTTCACCATATACTATCTCAATCATTAATAACACTCCGGGATTGATTGTCGATATTGATGGAGATTCCGACTTTGATGCAATTTGCGGTAATTCTTTCGGCATCAGTGTAGTTGATATTCCTTATAATAAAGGAACGGCTGTTCCATGGTTTCAATACAGAGGAAATTTGAGAAGAACAGGTTTTAGCGGCGATAATGTTATTACTGAAAATGACAGTCATAATGTAAATTCTCCCAAAAATACTTTGTATCAAAATTATCCAAATCCATTTAATCCCACAACAACAATTTCTTTTAATATTTCAAAAGAATCTAATGTGGAATTAGCAATTTATAATATCAAAGGTCAAAAAGTTAAAATGTTGATAAATAATAAATTGGCAAAAGGAACTCATCAAATTATTTGGAATGGTAAAGATAAGAAAAATAAACACGTTTCAAGCGGAATTTATTTTTATAGATTAAAAACCGGGAATTTTACTTCCACTAAAAAAATGATTTTGCTTAAATAATATTTTAACCGCAGAGACGCAATATTTTGCGTCTCTCTTATTTCAAGCGATTTGGATAAATTTGACAAGAATAAATATTTGACAAATAATTGAAGCTCAATTGTACTGATGAAAATGAAAAAATAAGGAAATGTATGAAAAAAATCACAATATGTATTATTCTATTAATAAGCTCACTTTTGTTTGCTCAACAATCCGGAGGAAATTTGGTTGTTAAAGAATCTAAATCTTCCAACAAATCGCATAATTATAAGGTGGGAGATCATGAATTATTTATCATGCCAACCGGGAAAACCATGCCAAAAGGTTCAGCTTGCTTTTCTGACTATGAATTATTTTTTCTAAATTATACTTTTGCTCCAACAGATCGAACTCAACTGGGAATTTTTACATTATTTCCCGTAATTACCGACTTTTTAAGAACATTTACTGTGAGTGCTAAACATAATTATTATAATAAAAATCACTTCAGTCTTGCGGTTTTAGGATCCTTAACACCAGATGGTCATATCGCCACAATTGGGAATGTTTGTAGTTTTACAAATAATGAGAGTAGTTTCCATCTTGCTTTAAGTAGAGGATTTGAACTTAATAAATATAATTCCGGCGAAACCATTTATATGGCAGGAGTAAAATTGGGGCATTTCATTGCTGAATATACCAACTCAAAAAGCCTGATTGATGACATTAATTTTGATGGATTTATTACCGCAGGATTTCGTATTGGCGGTAAAAAATTAGCATTTGATATTGCAGGAGTAAGAGCGCTCCATCAGGATTTAGGACTTTTTATCGCTTTTCCTTTAGTAAAAGTTATGTATAAATTTAAGTAGAGACGCAA